>JAYVZU010000195.1:0-1922 GCA_043783075.1 Rhodanobacteraceae bacterium | reverse complement strand
TCCCGTCTCAAACACTTCCGCCGCTTCGCCACTCGATACGAAAAGCTCAAAACCAACTTCAAAGCCCTCGTCGCTCTCGCTTGCGCCTGGTTACACCTCCAGCTATATGTCGATACTGCCTAGTAATTTCTCATCGGACGTAAATCAGACAAAGACAATTTGGCAGCCTCAAGCATCAGTTCGATCTCCCGTTCGCCGTGGGCGGTGGAGATAAAGGCGGCTTCGAACTGCGAGGGTGGCAACCAGACTCCGGCCTCCATCATGGCGTGGTGAAAGCGGCCGAAGGCAGCGGTGTCGGACTTTGCGGCGGAGTCGAAGTCGGTGACAGGATTGCTGGTGAAGAACCAGGTGACCATGGAGCCGACGTGGTTGGTGGTCATGGGGATGCCGGCCTCGCGAGCAATGGCCGCGACGCCGTTGGCAATCGCGAGGGTGGTCTGTTCGAGATTGCTATAAATCGCGCCGTGGTGCTCGATCAGGTGGCTCAGGGTGGCGATTCCGGCGCACATGGCGAGCGGATTTCCGCTCAGCGTTCCGGCCTGGTAGACGGGTCCAAGTGGCGCGAGGAATTCCATAACATCCGCGCGACCGCCGAAGGCTCCGCACGGCAGGCCGCCGCCGATGATCTTTCCGAGCGTGGTGAGGTCGGGCTTGATGCCGTAGATCTGCTGTGCGCCGCCGAGCGAGAGGCGGAAGCCGGTCATCACCTCGTCCAAAATGAGCAACGAGCCGTGGGCCTGCGTGATGCTGCGCAGGCCAGCGAGGTAGCCGGGGTCGGGCAGAATGGTGCCGGCGTTGCCGACGACCGGCTCGACGATGATGCACGCGATCTGGCCGGGATGAGCGTCGTAGGCGGCCTGGATGGCGGCGAGGTCGTTGTAGGGGAGCGCGAGCGTGTGCATCGCGGTCTCTTCGGGGACGCCGGCAGAACCGGGAATTCCCAGCGTTACGATGCCGGAGCCAGCCTTGACGAGCAGAGAATCGGCGTGGCCGTGGTAGCAGCCTTCAAATTTAATGACGAACTTGCGGCCGGTGAATCCGCGGGCCAGGCGGATGGCGGACATGCAGGCCTCGGTGCCAGAGGAGACGAAGCGCAGCTTTTCAACGCTGGGGAAACACTTTGTCACCAACTCGGCGAGGTCTGCCTCAAAGCGGTGGGAGGCTCCGAAGCTGGCACCGCGGGTCGCGGCCTGCTGGATAGCCTCAACGACCGGGGTAAAGGCGTGGCCGAGGATCATTGGACCCCAGGAGCCGAAGCAGTCGAGATATCTGTTGCCGTCGGCGTCCCACAGGTAGGCTCCGTGGGCTCGCTCGACGAATGGCGGATCTCCGCCGACGGCGCGGAAGGCCCGCACGGGTGAATCGACGCCACCGGGCAGCAAACTGGCCGCCCGCACTTGCAACTCTCTCGACTTCGTCATGGTACGCATGGGTCTAGTCTACTGAAAGGTGAGGGGATATTCGGGTTTCTGTGCGGTATTCACACGGCGTGGAAAAGACCCCTGCTAGACTTAAGGTTCCCTGCGCGACAGCCCTGTGCGGCTGGAATACGCGCTCAATCAGGAGTTAGAACCCTTGTCCGAATCAAAATTGTCCGAATCGAAAGCTAATCTCCCTGTAGCTGCCGAGGCTACCCCGGCGCCCAAACTGTCGGTATCTTATGCCGATGCCGGCGTCGATATCAGCTCTGGCGACCGCGCCAAGCAGCGCATCAAGATGCTGGCGCGCAAGACATTCAACAAGCAGGTCCTGTCGGAGATCGGCGGCTTTGGCGGGCTGTTTGCCCTCGATCTGGTGAAGTATCCAGAGCCGGTTCTTGTCTCGAGCGCTGATGGCGTGGGCACCAAACTGAAGGTCGCGTTTGAGCTTGGAATTCACCACACTGTGGGCGCCGACCTGGTCAACCACTGCGTCAACGACAT
>JAYVZU010000194.1:0-5854 GCA_043783075.1 Rhodanobacteraceae bacterium | reverse complement strand
AGAGGACATACTTGTGTTCTGGGTCGGGATCGCCGGTCTGGAAGGCTAGTGGGACGGTGACCACGGGGTCGAAGTCGAGTGAGGAGCTGCGGGCTCCGACGTTGGCTTGTCCGGGGACCGGGGCGGCGGCGGGGTTCACGCAGGATTGGGCGGCTAGCTGGGCGGAGACGAAGCTGATCTCGGGTTGCTTGAGCGGATAGCGGCAGGTGACGGGGTCGGCGCCATCGTTCTCGGCTGGGAAGGTGCAGATGCCGTTGCCGGGGACGCTGAAGGGCAGCAGGGTGGCATGCCAGGTGCTGGGCTTCTCGGCTTTGAGTTGCTCGGCGGCGAAGTCGATGTGGATGTCGACGGGGGTGAGGTGGATTTTGTTGAAGATCTCTACCGGAATGAGGAAAGACAGGAGCGCTATGGGGCGGTCGGCACTGAGCTGGGCGGGGCGAGCGAGGGGGCTGGCGTTGAGGAAGGGTGAGGTGTAAGAGACGCCGGCGCCGGTGATGGTGGCGCGGGTTCCCTGAACCATGAAGTTGATATCCTCCCCGATGCCCTTGACCTCTACCGGGAGGCCGATGGTGACGTAACTGCGGACGACGTTGAGGGCTGCGGTGGGCACACTGTTGGGGTGGAACTTGTCCGATAGACCATTGATTTTTGGGTCTTTATCGCCTTTTAGCTCGGGGTAAGAGCTGGCGAGGATGGTGTTGGTTGGCATCGCAAGGAATATCAGGACGGCGATAACGGGTGTTGCGATCAGGATGGCCCGGGCGATGAGGGTCTTGCGGGTTTTGTACTGGACGATCAGCGCAACGGCGGGCAGCAGGATGAAGATGCCGTTGAAGAGCCAGTCGAGGTGCTGGGTCTGCATCTTCATGAAGATGGTGTAGCCGACGGTGCCGAGCAGGAACAAGCAGTAAAGGATGGCTGCGATGAAGGCCAGCAGGACTCGGGGGAAGGTGCTGGTGACGGCTGAGAGAGCGGTCAGCGGGATGATGATGACGACGGTGAGCAGCAAGAGATTGTGCAGAAGCGCGGGGAGGGCGAGCATGGGGTGCAGGCCGGCGCGGTGGAGGAGGTAGACCTGCATGAGGAAGAAGGGGAGGTAGATGCAGGTTCCGATGAGGATGGCCTTGGAGGCGAGGAGGCTGGCCCAGTCGTAGGGTCGTGAGGTCCAGAACTGGCGGTCGCCGACGAGGGATTCATCCTGGACGGCGCGGGCGATCAGCACGAGCCACGAGATGGGCATGAGGATGCGGATGAGCCAGCCGATGGCGGTAATGTAGGGGGCATACTGGCTGCCGTTCCAGCCGGACGGGGCGGCGAAGCAGAAACCGATGAAGAGGGCGAGGACGAAGAGGGTCTCGGGCCAGAGGTGGGTGAGGTCTTTGCGGAAGATGTGGAGGGGCTGGGGCAGAGCCATGTTGGCGTTTTCCTTGTAGATGTTCGGTTTTCCTTGAGCGAGGGAAGAGGTGGTAGGGAAGAGGGAAGAGAATGCGGGCGGCGTGTTCGCTCTTCCCTCTTCCCTTTTCCTCTGCCCTGCCTTATGCCGGTGTGGCCGGGGTTCGGCCGGATTTTGCGAGAGCCAGGAAGATGCCGCGGAGGGTCATGGGGATCGCCTGGATGTTGACTGGGACGGGGGTTGGGAAGACATTGGCGACCTGGGCGGCTACATCTTCGGTATCGGCGTGGATGTGGACGAAGCGGGCGGCGTTGAGGGTGCTCTCGAGTAGAAGCCACGACTCGGGCGGTGTGGTGGACTGAGTGAGCGCTGCTCCGGCCTCGCCGGGTGCGGGTGGCGGCAGGGTGACGGTGACTTCGCGGAAGCGCGCGGTGAGGGAGGTCATCTCCTCGGCGAAGAGGAGGCGACCCTGGTGGAGGAAGCCGATGTGGGTGGCGAAGGATTCGACTTCGGCGAGGTCGTGAGAAGAGATAAGGATGGTGGGTCGCTCGTTGCCGGATGCGGCGAGGGCCTCGCCTGCGGCCAGCGAACGGGGGTTTACGCGGGACATGAGGGCTTCGATGAGCTCGTCGCGGACGAGGGGGTCGAGACCGGAGAAGGGTTCATCGAGCAAGATGAGCGAGGGTTTGAAGGCGAGGATGCTGGCCAGCGCCGCCTTCATCAACATGCCGCGGGAGAGGTGTTTGAGCTTGCGATTGAGCGGCAGGTCGAGCTGCTGGACGAGGGCGGAGTCGTCCCAGGTGGGGTAGAAGCCCTTTAGATAGCTCAGGAACTGGCCGACGGTCATCCAGTCGGGGAGCTCCTGATTCTCGCTGGCGTAGGCGATGCGGGTGAAGTCTTCGCCGTTGAGGTGGCTGGAGTCTTTGCCGAGGACCATGGCGGTGCCGGAGCTGGGGTGGATCATGTTCATCAGGAGCTTGATGAGGGTGGTTTTGCCGGCGCCGTTGTGGCCTACGAGGGCGAAGACGGCTCCCTTGGGAACTGTGAGGGTGAGCGGGTGGAGCGCCTGGGTGGAGCGGTAGCCCTTGGCCAGATCGACGGTCTGGATGGCGGGGACGATGGGGCTGGCGGAGGAGAGGCTCGGTGAGGTCATTAAGGTGCTGGCTCCAGGCTGTTGGTTGAAAATAAGGGCGACACTTGGAGGCTAGCACGATTGAGGGGATGGGCAATGCGAGCTATGACGGCTTACGGACCCCGTTTGCCGAATTGAAATGACTTTCGGGGCAGGGTGAATTTGGTGGAGGCATGTCCGGAGTAGACACGGTGGAATATACGTTGTTAGCAGTATTGTTAGCGGGTTATGGTGTTTAGGGAGAATTCTCCGCAGCGGTGTTGGGCCTGGGCCTGGGCGAGGGTGGTGGCGGTGGGTGTGGTGCGGACCACCTGGCAACAGTTGGAGCAGATGGATTCGGTTGGAGAGCCGAGGCGGGGGATGAAATCGCGAAGAGCTGGCATGGGGATCGAACACTCCCGGTGAGATGGGCTCCGTCGAACTGAGCGCTACCGTACATGGAAAGTTAGAGTTGCATCCTAATGGTGAGGTTGTACGAGGGAGATTTCGATGGATGTGTTTGCGGTGACGGATTTCGATATGGAGCGATATCTGGGGGATTGGTTTGAGATTTCCCGGTACGAGAACCGGTTTGAGAAGAAGTGTGTGGGCAACGTGATGGCTCGGTATACAGCTACGGGGAAGCCGGGGCGGATTTTGGTGCGGAATTCGTGTCAGCGGTCGGATGGTGGGATGACCGTGGCGAATGGCTATGGCAAGGCGGATGGCGTAGGCGGACAGCTGAAGGTGAGTTTTTTTCGGCCGTTCTGGGCGAAGTACTGGGTGCTGGCTTTGGATCCGGAATATCGGTGGTCGCTGGTGGGGGAGCCGAAGCGGGGGTATCTGTGGATTTTGGCTCGGACTCCGAAGTTGGAGGTGGGGGTTTTGGAGGGGATTAAAGCGAAGGCGGTGGAACAGGGGTTTGATGTGGGGAAGTTATTGATGACGCCGCAGGGGGTTTAGGGTTGTGGCTTTGGTCCCACTCATCACGGTGAAGCTGTGATGAATGGGGCACGGATTTGGGGTGGGTATGGGAGACCAATACTAACTACAGTGGTTCTTCACTGCGTTCAGAATGATGTCAATTTGCGGGGGATCAGGCAGATTTGCGGAGTCGCAGGCGGAGTTGGGCGGTGACTTCGCGGTGGCAGGGGAGGCATAAGGTGCGGAGGTTGTCGAGGTCGCACTGGCCGCCGCCCTCGGCTACGGGGAGGATGTGGTCGGCATCCCAGAGGGAGCGGCGGGCGGCGATGGACTTCATCCCGTAGAGGGAGAGACCGGCGATGCGGGCGTTGCCGCGGGCTCGTTTGAGTGCCGAATAGATGGCGACGGTATCGGCCTGGCAGAGGTGGCAGACGCCACGGTCGCGGGCGAAGACCTGGTCGCGGAGGTAGCCGGGGTTGGTGCGGAGGCGCCACTGATGGACGCAGAAGTCGGAACAGAAGGTTCGGCGGCGTTTGGCGAGGATTTCGAGCTCGCACCAGCGGCAGAGGGGCAGGCGGTTGGGTCCGGTGGGGAGCTGCTGGCGCTTGGCGCGGCCGCCGGCTAGGGTGCGGGGGAGAGGCATCTGGGAACAGGATACGACTGGAAAGATTGGAAGACAAAGCACAATCCCAGAGCTGACAGCTTTCGAGCTTTAAGCTGACAGTTAAATGCCAGATATGATGGGGATATGTCTAGAACAGAGTCGATGATGGTGGAGTTGGGGACGGTTGCCCCTCCGTTTGAATTGCCGGATGTGGTGAGCGGACGGGCGGTTGGCCGGGATGACGTTGCTGCCGGGACGAAGGGTCTGCTGGTGATGTTTGTGTGCGTCCACTGCCCGTATGTGAAGCATGTGGAAGAGCAATTGGCGCGCATTGGCGAGGATTACGAGGGAAAGATCGGGATTGTGGCGATCTCCTCGAACGATATTGTGGCGTATCCGGCTGACGGGCCGGTCGATATGAAGGGTCAGGCGGGGCGATTGGGATGGCGCTTCCCTTACCTGCTGGATGAGTCGCAGGAGGTGGCGCGGAGTTACGGCGCGGCTTGCACTCCGGATTTTTTCCTGTTCGACGGGGAGATGAAGCTGGTCTATCGGGGTCAGTTGGATACAAGCCGGCCGCGGCGGAAGGATTTTGGGAATGATGAGGCTGTGACCGGGGCTGATCTTCGCCAGGCGATGGATGAGGTTTTGGCGGGGCAGACGCCGGCGACGGAACAGCGGTCTAGTATCGGGTGCAATATCAAGTGGCGCGAGTAGAAGGTGGCTATCCCACCTCAGTCGCGATGGAACTGCGGCTGAGATGGGGCACCCAGAGATTTGAGGGAAAGTAATGCACGATGAGGTTTTAGAGCACCTGAAGGATGGGATCCGGAAGTTTCGGAAGGAGATTTATCCTCTGCAGGAAGATCGGTACAGGCGCGTGATGAGCGAGCCGCAGCGGCCGCATGCGCTGATCATTACTTGTGCGGATTCGCGGATACACCCGGATACGCTAACGCAGGCACAGCCGGGAGACATCTTTACGACGCGGAATATTGGTAACATGGTTCCGAAATATGGGGAGATGCTGGGCGGCGTGAGCGCGGTGCTGGAGTTTGCAGTGACTGCGATGCAGGTGGAGCATATCGCCGTGTGTGGGCACAGCGAATGTGGGGCCATGAAGGCTTTGCTGGAGCCGGAGAGCGCGGCATCCATGCCAACGGTGACGGCGTGGCTAACGAATGCGCATGAGGCGCTGGACGAGGCTAGGTGGATTCAGGCTCAGCGGCGCGAACGCGGGGAGGATGAGGGCGATCTGCTGCGGATTGTGACGGAGCAGAATGTCTTGTTGCAGATGCGGCATGTACGGACGCATCCCTCGGTGGCGAAGGCGCTGGAGAATGGCGCGCTGACGATCTCTGGCTGGGTGTACGACATAGCGGAGGGCACGGTGCGGGTTACGGAAGATGGCGAGGGGAACTTCGAGCCGGTGCGGCTTTAAAGAAGTTGCGGCTCTGACCCGTGGGGCCAGAGCCGCTCTCTTGAGGAGGGCCCGTGCTACATAATACTAAGACTCTTATCGGCCGCTAACGGTTGCGTCTGAACCGTGCTGCTTGACCATTTTGTTGTAGAGGCCAAGGATGAGGAACGGCGCGACCCATTGGCCTACGAAGAGGGCCTCGTGGTTCTTGTTAGCTGCTTTGTAGCAAACCGATCCGATGATGGATGCGATGGCCGCTCCGAGGAAGATGGAAGACGGGACCTGCGAGGTTACTTTTTCGATGGCTGCGGTGACTTGATCTTCCTGAGCTTCGCCAGGGGCTACGCGATAGTCGGTCATGATGAGGAATTCTCCTTGGGCGGTGATCCGCTGTAGAAGATA
>JAYVZU010000193.1:0-1934 GCA_043783075.1 Rhodanobacteraceae bacterium | reverse complement strand
CCTCCACGCAGGATGTGCGGGGAATAGCCATGGACGCGGAATCCAAGTTCCCGGCCTAGAGCTTCAAACCCCTGCATATCCGCGGCGGCCTGATAGCCAAATCGGAAGGTCTCGCCCTCGTGGACCTCGGCGACATGGATGCGGTCGCGCAGGATCTGGCTGGCAAAATCATGAGCGCTTAGGTGCGAAAGCTCGGCGGTGAACGGCAGCACGAGCGTTGCGTCGATTCTGGTGCTCGCAAGGAGCTCCAGCTTTTGGGCGAGCGGCGTGATCAGCCAGTGCGGGCTGTCAGGACGCAGGACGCGGGCGGGATGCGGGTCAAAGGTGATCGCAAGGGAACTCAGCCCGAGTTCCTTCGCGCGGGCGTTCACCTGATCGATAACCCAGCGATGGCCCCGGTGTACGCCGTCGAAGTTACCAATCGTTGCGACCACCTGGCCGAAGTCAGCGGGGAGTTCCGAGACTGAGCGGAAGATTCTCATGGGTTGCACTTCACCCCGGCGAGAATTTTCCCGAGTTCCTTGCCCGGGACTGCGTAAAATTTCGGGTGCCTCGGCAGATTTTCGATTACGGCATAGTCCTCGCGGGTGCGAGGGCCGGCCCACACGTAATGCTTCCGATTATATTCCCGTGAGGCTTCAAGCAGATAGAGCGGCTTTATACCCAGGCGCAACAGGAACATGGAGTAGGGATCGTAGGTTGCCGCTGAGGGCGCATTTGCGTCGGCAGGGGAGCACAGACCTTGAGAGATGGATTCCTTGCCTGTAATTATGGCACCGTTCTCAGCTTGTTCGAACGACTTCAGTTCGAATTCTCGCTCGAAGACTTTCGACGGCTTGCCTAGGTCGGAAAAGCCCACGATCAGAAGCGAGGCTGCGTCGCTCTCGTAACCTTGGCTGAAAAAGAAGAGCAAGGTATGGGGCTTCTGATCAACAAGATAATTCCCAACCATGAAGATGCGGGACGAATTGAGCTTGAGGCCGGGAATATCTGCGAACCCCAGAAACTGACGCCGTTCCTCGGGTGAGGCAGGTATTCGATGGATGGGGTCGTGAGCAATAATGGAGGTCGTAGTTCCTGCAGACTGGATGGCGATGGATCGGTAGTCGTCGGAAAATTCCTTATCGTGCATGAGCGACAAAGTGACGACGGAGTTGGTCTCCGGAAGCAGGAACTTTACGGGCTCGCAGATAGCCGGAAGTGTTGTGGCTGCACAGAGGCAGGCCAGAATTAGTCGCATTCAACACCCTCCGGTGCAATGTCAAAGTCAAGCTGCAGTCCGTCATACGCGAGTCGGATGTACGGCGGCAGAATCGCCTCTGTGGCGGCGTGGTCCAGGTCGTGCGACATGTGCGTGAAGTAGGCGCGCTTTGGCTTCAGCAGTTCTACGAGCCGGACCGAGTTATCCAGGTGCGAGTGGCTAGGGTGTGGTTCGCGGCGCAGAGCATCGAGGATGAGAATGTCTAGTCCCTGCAGGAGGTCGATGCTGGCCGGTGCGAGGTCGCTCATGTCCGTGATGTAGGCGGCCGAGCCGAAGCGGTAGCCGGTGATGACTTCGCGGCCGTGGATGACGGGGATGCGCTGAAACTGCGCGCCGAAGACGTCGGTATACGCATCCGGCTCTGTTGGCAGCAGATTGAGACTTACGCGGGCGCTGGTTGGGTAGCGGTCGACGGTGCGGAAGGTGTAATTGAAGACGCGGCGGATGACGTCGGCGGTCGGCTCGTCGGCGTAGAGCGGGAGGTCTCCGGAGTTCTTGAAGGTGAGTGGCCGCAGGTCGTCCATGCCGAGGATGTGGTCGGCGTGGTGGTGCGTGTAGAAGACAGCGTCGACGCGGGTGACGTTCTCGCGAAGAGCCTGCGCGTGGAAGTCGGGGCCAGTGTCGATCAGGACGACGTGGCCGCCGTATTCAAGCCGGACAGAGGGGCGAGTCC
>JAYVZU010000192.1:0-5887 GCA_043783075.1 Rhodanobacteraceae bacterium | reverse complement strand
ACACGTGGATCGCTGCCGGGTTTGGCATCGGCGACCTTGGCTTCCACGCGTGCAATGTCCTGATCGATTGCGGAGAGCCGGTCCATCCAGTGTCCGCGCAAAAACGTTCGTTCGCCGAACGTAATATCAGTTTGATAGACCCCCGTAGCAAGGCTTGCAATCTTTGCCCAGGTCGTACGGGACTTCCTGTAGAAATTCAGGGACTGGATTAGCGCTCGTGCATCCTGGGATTGCTCATAGATGGCGAACAGCACGCCGCTTCGGAAGCGATTTGCGTAGAACTCGCCTAGACCGATCTGAATAGCAAGATCGACAGCCATGCGTCGGTAAGCTGGCGAATTCTTCTTCGGGGCCTGAGACTCCGCGGCGACCCAATGACGCGATGCGCCGGCGGCATAATCCTCCAGCCATTGAGCGATCTCGAGGTGAGAGTACCGGCCGGTTTTCTCGCCTCCAAGCAGTTCAGCAGCGCACTCTGACATCCGCGAAAATAAGGGCGGGTCGAAGGTGCTTGCCGTCTGAAATAAGACCGGGGTCGGGCTATCGGAGTATTCGCTGTTTTTCGTCGCATCCACGGAGGACTCGTTGGTATAGAGCTCCGGCCAATATAGGTTGTTGGCAGCAGACGGGCCGTAGGCGGTTAGTACGGTGGGCAAAATCCGGCTTGCCAGCGCAAGTGCCTCTTTTGCATCGCCGGCAGACGCTCCAAAGTCGCTGAGCAGAGCCCGCAGAAATACCTCAGGCTCGGTCTCCGGGTTGTACAACATTCTGCCCCAAACGCGGGTGGTGTATTCGTACTTCTGCCAGTCCCAACGCGGCACCAGGGACTGATCGGCATAGGCGGTCCGGTTTCCTGCGATGCCCGAGCCTCTGCGGCCTTTGAAGGAGAGCATCTCCATGATCTCTACTCCGTCGCTGGCGCAGAAGTTGAATGCACGGGAGTAGGCTGCGGCGTTGGTGGGATCTCCCCAAAGCAAGAGCCGTTGCGTGCCGGGCCAGATTCTATGGACGATCTTCCATTTGCGGTCTTCCGTAAGGAGGTCTCCGTAGCCGTAGCGCAGGAAAGAACGTGAGCCGGTGCTTAGTCTCATCAGTCCGGTCTTTTTCTCGGATCCCGGCTGGGGCTGCTCCATGACGCGGATGTCCGACTGGTGGTAGGGCATTCCGAGATGTTCGCCCCAGTACTTGGGTGACATCTGAATCGGCAGGCCGGTAGCAAGCGCGAGATTTTGCATGGTCTCATCCATACCTTTGGTATGCATGTCGATCGTGACCTTGCGGCCACAGGTCGCTACGCCCTCGAAGACCACCTTCCAGAAGTCGTAGCTGCCCTCCGTCACACCGCTTTCGCCGTGGATGCGGAAGGTGACGCCGCTGATCTCGGGAATTTCCTGGAGCAGAAGCCGCACGGCATCGCGACAGTAAGGGCCGTGATTGTCCTTCGTAATGCCTTCGATCACGTGATTCGCATCTGGACTATCGATCCATTCATAGCCATGCATCCACAGCCCGATGTAGAACTCAAGTCCATGTCTGACGGTCTCCTTCGCAATGAACTTGAGCATTGCGAGGTTTGAATCCCGCTCTGCATTGCTGACGTTGGTTGCCCGGACGTCGAAGCCAGGGACCTGGAGCAGAAATGGATAGGTGAACACGAAGTAGGCATCCGTGACCTGCCGGATGAAGTCATATCCGATGCCAAACGCCAGGTTGAAGCGATTGAACCTCTGTTGCGCGAGCATCGAGAGGTAAGCTGGCCACATCTCGCGATCGTTGAACCACGGCTTGTCTTCCACATCGCTGGTAAACAGCCTCATCATGCTGCGTACGCTGTTTGCCGGCCGTTCCGTGATGCTGTGCCCGCTGGTTAGCCCGCCGGTCGAACCAAGTGCGACCTGATCGGCTAACTCGAGCAAAGCATATGCGATGCCTCTTGGATCGCTTCCCGTGGCGACTACGGTAGTTCGACCGTCGATGACGCCATGCAAGATGCCGAGTGCGTCAGGGGCTGCAGCAACCTTGAGCGCAGTTTTGTTGACCAGCGATTGGACGCTCTTGTTGGATGTTCCAGCGACAACGATACAAACGTCCTGCGACTTCGCCTGAGATATGGAAGTACACCAACGCACCGTTGTTCCGCGAGCAACCAGGGCAGCTTCGAGTTGCTTCGCAGCTAAACTCACTTCGGGTGTTGTGGCCAGGCTATCGCTCGAATCGAGTACAAACGAGACTTCGCTGACGTGCACGGCCCACGCAGAGTTTTTTGCAGCGACCATACCGGCCACGGATCCAACGGCCTTGATGACCCTTCGCCTGGTCCAGATTCCATCGTATTGGTGCACGGATTTTCCCTCGTTTGGATCATCCTGATCCGTTGCCAGCGACATTTGGTTTAGTGGATGAGAACGTAGCACCCCTTATACCTCAGCAAACGTTTCCTGAGCTACTTCTTTCAGTTAGCTGCAATGTCTTGACGTAATGTACCTTCGCTGTTGCTGCCCGAGTTTTCGGCAACTGCCATTGGGACTAGACTCTCACGACATGGCGACTCGAGGCCCGGTGAAGCGCAAGCGTCAATCTACCGGCGCGCCAAGGAAGACGGTCTCTGCAATGTCAGCGCCGAAGCCTCTGCCCGTCAGTCTCAACACGAAGCTGAAGAATGGTTTGAGTCGCGCTAACGCCGCCAGAATGCTTCATTTGACAATGGTTTGATGGTCTGTCTACGATGCCGCATTGGCGCGTATGCTGGAATTTATTCGCCATCCTAACTAAATCTGGAGAGTCAGCATCCGACCTACGAATGTTGCAAGCAAGCCGCCGGGCCGCCGGTGGCGGATCGCCTGGTTGCTGGGCATCGGCGTGCTGGTGAACTACTTCGACCGGGTGAACCTTTCGGTTTCGCATTCGGCGCTGTACGCCACGTTTGGAATCTCCGATATTACGTTTGGGTATCTTTCTGGCGCCTATAACTGGACCTATGCGATGTGCCAGCTGCCGATTGGGGTGGTGCTGGATCGGTGGGGTGTTCGGCGGGTGGGCCGGATCAGTAGTTTTCTGTGGAGCATTGCGTCATTTGCGGCGGCGGCCGCGACCAGCGTGACCGCTTTGTTTGGGGCTCGGTTGCTGCTGGGTGTGGGTGAAGCGCCCACGTTTCCCGCCAATGCGAAGGCTGTTGGACTTTGGTTCCCGCCGGAGGAACGCGGCTTTGCGACGGCGATCTTCGATGCGGCGGCGAAGTTTTCTTCAGCGCTCGGTGTACCGGTGCTGGGAATCATTCTGCTAAGTATTGGTTGGCGCTGGAGCTTTGTGCTGACGGGACTGATTAGCGTTGCGTACTTCCTGGCGTTCTGGAAGCTGTATCGCGATCCGGCCGACGATCCGGAGTTGACTGATGCGGAGAAACTTCACATTGCCGGCGGAGTGATTGACGCTATCGCGGTCGATCCAGCTGCCCCGAAGTCTTCGCTGGGGTATTTGATTCGGCAGCGCAAGGTGTTTGGTTTGGCAATTGGGTTTGGGTCTTATAACTATGTGTTTTATCTGCTGCTGACGTGGCTTCCGAGCTATCTATCGTCGGCGCTGCACGTGGATTTGCTGCACTCGTTTTTGTATACGGGTGTGCCGTGGCTTTGCGCGACGGTGGCGGATCTGATTGGCGGAGCGACGGCGGATACGCTGATCAAACGCGGTTGGGATGCTAGCCGGGTGCGGAAGACGATCATCGTATTTGGGATGGTTTGCGGGCTTGGAATTCTGGGGGCAGCTGGCGCTCATACGGTGACGCAGGCGTTGCTTTGGATCAGTTTTTCGATTAGCGGATTGTCGCTGGCTGCGCCTGTGGGGTGGTCGGTTCCGTCGTTGATTGCGCCGCGTGGAAGTACTGGGACGGTGGGCGGAATTATGAACTTCTCGAATCAGATTTCGGGGATTTCCGCACCGATTATTACTGGGTATGCAGTTTCTGTAACGCACTCGTATTTTTGGGCGTTCGCGATCGCGGCGATTTATTTGTTGATTGGAATTGGGAGTTATGTGTTTTTGCTGGGGCGGATTGAGCAGATTCCGGCGGAGCCTGGGTTGGCGGTTTGAAGAGAACAGATCCCCGGGGCTAAAGCCCCCGTAATTTATCGCGGGGTTAGCCCGGACTGAAGTCCGGGTGTATCTCAGAGGCAAAGGCAAGAACCGGCTGTTATTTCGCGGTTATGGTGGCGCGCATGGCTCCGGTGGAGATGCCTCCGTCGATGAGCAGGGTTTGGCCGGTCATGTAGCGGCTGGACTCTGAGGCGAGGAAGACGACTGCGCCGTCGAGATCGTTGGGTGCGCCGGGGCGGCGGAGGGGGATGCGGTCGACGAGGTACTCGACCCATTCCTTGTTCTCGTAGAGGGTAGAGTTCTGGGCGGTTTGGAACCAGCCGGGCGCGAGGCAGTTTACGGTGATGCCGTGTTTGCCCCAGTCGTCGGCGAGACTCATAGTGAGTTGGCGGATGCCTCCGCGACTGGCTCCGTAGGGCGCGAGACCTGTGTAGCCGAAGACGCTGGTGACGGAGCCGATGTTGATGATGCGGCCGTATTGGTGGGGGATCATGCGTCGGGCGATCTGCTGGGCGACAAAGAAGCTGCCGCGCAGGTTGGTGTCGAGGATGAGGTTCCAATCGTCCCAGGTGACGTCGAGCGCGGGCTTGCGGATGTTGCAGCCGGCGTTATTGACGAGGATATGGATCTGGCCGACGGCGGCTTCGGCTGCAGCGGCCATGGCCTCTATGCTCTGTTCGTCGCGGACATCGAGGGCGAGGGGGATGGCTCGGCGGCCGAGAGCTTCGATCTCGGAGACGGAATCGGCGAGGTCTTCGGCGCGGCGGCTGGTCATGATGATGTCGGCACCGCACCGGGCAAGGGCTCGGGCGAAGTAGAGGCCGAGGCCTCGGCTGGCGCCGGTGACGAGCGCGGTTTGGCCGGTGAGATCGAAGAGGGCCGGGGTCATTGGGCGGCTGCCTTGGGCGCGCAATCTTTGCAGAGAATAAACGACTTCATCGGAATGGGTTTCTCGACTTTCTTTGCCTGCCGTAGTTTACTTCCACAGTGTAGATCGAGCGGGTTCTGGCTGCGGCCTAATCACAAGTTGGGGAGTTCAAGGGAATACTGGGATGACGAAGCGGGAGTTTATGAAGAATTCGGCGGCTGTGTTGGCGGGTGCAGTAGTGGCTCGGATGGGTGGCGATGATTTGCTGTCGGCGCAGGAGCCTCGGACGAATTGGGCGGCAAATTATACGTATAAGGCTGCGCATCTGGATGAGCCAGCCTCGGGGGCAGAGGTGCAAAAGCTGGTTGCGGGCTTGCAGCATGCCAAGGCGCTGGGGGCGAAGCACTCGTTTAATGACATCGCGGATTCGGTGGGGGATCAGATTTCGCTCGTTCATTTGAACGAGATGACTCTGGATAAGGCCGCGCGGACAGTAACGGTAGGCGCAGGGGTTCGGTATGGAACGCTGGCTCCGTGGCTGGATCAGCAGGGATTTGCGGTGCACAATTTGGCTTCGCTGCCGCATGTTTCGGTGGTCGGGGCGACACAGACGGGGACGCATGGATCGGGTGTTCGGAATGGCAATCTGTCGACCGCGATCAGCGGGATTGAGTTTGTGGATGGGACCGGACAGATGCGAACGCTGACGCGGCCGTCGAAGGAGTTTGCCGGAGCCGTGGTGGCTTTGGGTGCGCTGGGAGTAATCACGCGGATCACGGTGGATGTGGTGCCGACGTTCCAGATTTCGCAGGTGGTTTACGAGAACCTTTCGTTTGACCAGTTGGAGCACAATCTGGAGACGATCTTCTCTTCGGGCTATAGCGTGAGTCTTTTTACGGATTGGCAGAAGCATCGCGCGACGCAGGT
>JAYVZU010000191.1:0-5902 GCA_043783075.1 Rhodanobacteraceae bacterium | reverse complement strand
CTTCCAACGCACGGATTGATGCGCGCAACGCCGGGGCAGCCGCAGCCATGGCACGAGCAGGGATCCCCACCGACGATCAACACCTTTTGATGTCAGTCCACACCGATCTGCATACAGACGACGTTCACTATAACCCCGAAGGCAGCAAGCTTCAGTCCCAGCAGGTGGTCGATAGCATCTTGAAGCTGCTGCCCGCCAAGGTGGGGGAAAGGTCGCTAACACGGACCCAAGGCATCCAAACTCCCTCCTCAGATCCAACTGAGGATGATCGAAAAGTATCGAGCGCACCATGAACCTTTTTCCTTGTCCGGAGGCTTATTGTGCACTGGGGTTTGGATTTCCCACTCCCTTCGGCAACATGTGTTCCCCGCTCGCGAAGCAAGGCATTGAGTCTTCCCAGTGGCTTTCGGTCAGTTGACGTTTGTCACTGCCGTCAGCGTTCATGATCCAGATGGAACCGTAAGGCTGAAAGGAGTTATCGTACAGGGCCGCCTCGTCCCGGAAACCGTACTCGCCGCTATCCCACAGAATGTACTTCCCGTCCCCGCTCCACACCGCATGGGCGTCGTTCGTTGGAAACGTTGTCATTTGCTTGAGGTCTTTTCCGTCCGGCCCGATCGTGTAGATATCGAAGTTGGTGTCCTGCTTCCGCGTGAAGAGGATGCTCTTCCCGTCCGGTGACCAGTAAGGCAAATTGTCCGATTCGGTCGTCAGGGTGCGGGTGGTTTTCGTTTCAAGGTTGAAGATTCGAAGGCCCATCTCTCCCGTACCGAAGGAGCGATACACAATCTCCTTGCCATCGGGTGACCAGCTTGGAAAGCCGGCATTTGGCATATCCGGCGTGAGTTCCTGAAGCCCGGTTCCATCCCGGTTGACGAGGACGATTCTTGCTCCGGCTGTGCGCCTTCCCTGTAGGAAGCCGCCGTAGCCAAACGCGATGCGCTGACCGTCCGGCGACCAGCTCGGAGCAAATGCTGCACCCTTCACAGTCTGGAACACTACCTTCCTGTCGCTGCCGTCCGCGTTCATGGTGACGACCGACGAATCATCGTCCTTGCTGGTGATGAGCAATTTGCCGTCCTTGCTGAAGCTTGGAAATACGTCGGTGTAGCGGTATTCGTAATTGGAATCCCAGCTATACAGCTGTTGGTTCTGCGGTCTTGGCGAGTAGTCCACCCGCTCGTAGATCACGTGTAAGCCATCGGGCGTCCAGGCGGGCGACCGAAGGCTTCCCGGAAATGCCTTGGATGGGAGTGCGTTGCCTCCAACATAGGCGATGGCTTGATTTCTCCCCGACTTGGTTGCGAAGCCAATACGACCGTCGGCCAGGAACTGTGGCTCTACCTTCAGGCCAGGTCCGGTGGTCTGTTGCGTAAGTTGTCCAGACTCAAGCTCAACGGAGACAATTTGGGAGGTAGCTCTCGCAGACAGCTGGAACACCCGTGCGTCCCACGTACTCTCAACCGGGATCTCATAGAAGACAACCTGCTTCGAATCCGCGGACCACTTGGGCGATCCGGAGCTTATTCCAGCGCCGGTTAGGCGTCGAAGTCCCGCACCGTCAGGGTGAATGACATAAATGCTGAGTTCCTGGACGTGCTCCCAACCGTTGCCGTTACCATGACCTTTCCATTCTGTGTTCCGGTCGGAGCTGAAGGCGATCCACTTCCCGTCGGGCGACCAGGCAGGACGGAGAAACGCGTCCGGCTTCATGGGGTCTCCCTGAACGTCCGCCGAGCTGGTCAGTTCCCGAAGGTGTTTTGTCTTCAGGTCGAGAATCCAGATGCTGGCCCGGTGACTACTGTCTCTCGTGGAGACGAAGGCCAAGCTGTTACCGTCGGGCGAGAAGACAGCCTGATCATCCAGCGCCGGATCGTCCGTTAGTCGTTCCACTCCAGTTCCATCTTCGTGTGCTCGGTAGATGTCTGCCTGGCCGGAACCCGTTCGTTCCGATGTAAAGACGATCCACTTCCCGTCCGGGGAATAGGACGCGTGGTAGTCAAAACTACGAAGCGGGAACACCTTCCGTTCGCCGCTTCCGTCGGCGTTCGCGATGTACAGTTCGGAAGTGGAAGGGCCGATGCGGTTCATGAGCATGACGTCTTTGGCAAAAGCGGTGACGCTGATAAGGCAGAGGCTGACAGCGGCGAAAATTTTCATACTATGAGGTTGCAATGGCGACCTTAAAAGTGTCTGAAAAACAAGTATGGTGTGATGAATCAAGAATTACGCCGCGCCGAACAAGGCCTGAGGACATCATGCATAAAGCATCCATTGCCGGTCTCAACATCCTTCTGATCGAAGACGACAAGGAGCTGGCGAGCTTTGTCCAGCGCGGTCTACGGGATGAGGAATGTGCTGTTGCCGTTGCACATGATGGAGGGTCTGGGCTAAGGCAAGCTGAGCTGCACGCTTATGACATCATCCTGCTCGATGTGATGCTGCCCGTCCTGAATGGCTTCGAAGTGACCAAGCGAATGCGGCTTCAGAACATCCGGACGCCAATTCTTCTTCTTACTGCGCGAGATTCCGCCGATGACATCGTTCGGGGCCTCGATGCGGGCGCAGACGATTATCTGTCAAAGCCATTCCAGTTTGAGGTCTTGCTGGCGCGCATTCGAGCTCGAACCCGTTACAGCACGGACCATCTCTTCCCTCCAATGCGTTATGCGGACCTGTCGCTCGATCCCGAAAAGCACGTGGCGGTCCGGACCGGGAGGCGTCTTGACCTCACGCAAACCGAGTACGCCATATTAGAAACTCTTATGCGTTCCGCAGGTCGCGTGGTGAGGAGAAATCGAATTATCGAACAGGTCTGGGGAGGCAAGGATGTCAGCGACAACAATCTGGATGTGTTTATGCGCTACCTGCGAAGCAAGGTGGATCAGCCCGGTTTGCCGCGGCTCGTGCATACTGAACGTGGTGTTGGCTATTCCCTTCGAGAGGGGCAAGAGTGAAGGGCCTTACCATTCAGCTTCGGCTTACCGCGTGGTATCTCGTCACGACTACGCTGATCCTCGCACTGTTCGCCGCAGGAACTTGGTATGCGATGCGCGCAAGCATGCTCCACACCGTGGACCGCGATCTCAAGCTTCGTCTATCCCAGGTAACTCCATTCATCGAGGGACACACGCTAAATAGTAGGGAACAATTTCAAAGTGCGTTTGCAAGCGAGTCGAGCACTGCCGTACTCGGTGTCTTCGTTCAAATCACGAACGACCGCTCGGAAATCGTCTTTGAGTCCAACATCCTTCATTCTCACCATGTCGCTGCGCTCCCCCCTGGCTACGGTTCGGGAAGCATCGATCTCTCAACCGTGGGACGTTGGCGGCAGTGGCCTATCCGAGTGGCAAGCAAGCAGATCATCTCAGGCGGCGTTCCTCTGACAATACACCTCGTTCAGCCGCTGCGTGACATGTTCGTCTCGTTGCGCGAGTATACGACCTATCTCGCCCTCCTTCTCTCTCTTGCGGTCATCATCGCCACCAGCCTCGGTTACATGGTCAGCCGCCGTGCGCTCGCACCGGTCGAGAGCCTTAGACGCGAGGCAGAAGCTATTGATTCCGACCACCTCTCGTCCAGATTGCCTCTCCCACCAACGGATGACGAGTTGAAGCGCCTCGCACAGACTCTCAACGCGATGCTTACACGCATTGAGGATGGCTTCCACGCTGTGCAACAGTTCACGGCCGATGCCTCCCACGAGCTTCGAGCGCCGTTGGCACTGATCCTCACCGCGACCGAGATCACGCTCCGACGTCAACATTCGCATGAGGAACTCGCACTAACCCTTGAAACCGTGCAGCAAGAGGCGCTTCACATGACGCGCTTGGTAGAGCAACTACTCACGCTGGCGCGGACTGATGCGCACCAGAACAAGATAACCTTTGAATTCGTGGATTTGGCAAGGACGACGCGAGAGATGGTGGAAGAGCTTCAGCCATTGGCCGCCCGCAAGGGCCTCCGTATGGTTAGTACGGTCGCAGCAGGCGAAGTGATCACATGCGGAGATTACACCCAATTGCGCCGCCTCCTGTTGCTCCTGATCGACAACGCGCTGAAGTACACCGAGGCAGGCACGATATCCGTAACCTTGGCGGTCAGCGACTCGGACATCTTACTCGCAGTTTCGGACAGCGGTATTGGGATTGAAAGCTCTGACGTTCCACTGCTCTTTAATCGTTTCTGGCGAGCAGACAAGGTTCGGTCGCGTCAAGAGGGCGGAACGGGACTGGGCCTCGCTCTGGCGTTACAGATCGCAGCACAACACAACGCAACCATTGCCGTAACGAGTCAGCTTGGCTGTGGTTCGACATTTCTAGTCACCTTGCCGCTTGAAGAGAAGGAGTTCTTGAGCGACACCTAGCCCAGCGCGGTTGTCTCGGCAAAGCCGGAATCTTTCAACCATTTGCTCATCTTGTCCATCCGTTGTGAACCGCAACATGCGTATGTTGAAATCTGCGGCATTTGAGGCAATTTCGAGATGGTTGTTGACTGACGGACATCCAGTCACCGTGAGCGACCTTGATGAGACGTATCGCCTCAGTTGTCCTTGTTCTATTGTGCTTGAACGTCGCTTGTCCCACAGCCATAGGGCAGTCCCCTATCAAAAGTCTGACCTATCCGCCGGAGTTTAGCGCAGAGCAAATCCTGAACGGCAACCTTCCGCGGCCCGCATCGCCTCCTGCATTGCCTGTCAACTTCGATGACTCAGGCTTTGCCAAGGATCGTGTCTTCCACGTAATAGCGCCCGGAGTTCAGCCTCGCATCCTGTTTGGCCTTCAGGATCTTCCCGGAATCCGCGAGCGCTTTGTCACCGCCCAGAGCGGACGGCAGATGCTCGGGTTTGCACACAAGCAACTCGCCGACGGAATCGACAAGCCTGGAACATGGGGAAACCTTCTCTATCACCGCCTGCTTGATGGCGACATTGCCGGGTTCGGAATGCTGTATGAGGCGGGCGAACAGTCGGTTGTTTCCAGCAACGCCAGCGTTAACGGAGCCATGCAGCCCGCGACAAAGTGGCTTCACCGCGACCCGTTTGCGATGGCGATAGAGATCAAAGCCTTCGTATGTCTTGTCAACAACAACACAGAGGACGGCACGCGGGTCGGTAAGGCGATCGCGAGCTTCGCCACATACTGCAAGCCGCGCATCGAGAAGGCCGCCGCCGACCCCTTGGGCGACAACTGGTGGCGTTCCATGCGCGCCGATGTCGATGGCTGGCCCAACCTGCCCTACGCCTATTATCTGGCGGGCAACCCACTGATGTGGGTTGAGGACTCCTGGTTCGTTCGGCAGCCAAACAATCCTGTCCAGTACGCCTTCCGCAGCGCCGGTCTAGTGCGCGGAGCGCATCCTTACGCAATCGTCGTCGACGATATTAGGAAGGATTTCGCTACGCCTGACTACAAGTGGTTGATGCAACTGCAGGACGATCTGATCGTGAAGGAGCAGAACGTGCACGACGGTATGCACGACATCATCCTTGCGGAGACACAAGGAAATCGCCGACTGCTGGTCCGCGTCTTCGACAGCACGGAGGCGTCGAGTTCGGCCGTGACCGAGCACGTCTGTTATGGCTATCAAACAACAGGCAAGACGCGAAAATATTGCGTTTCATCTGCGAGAAACCTGCTCGACGGAAATTCCGCTCAGTGTGGGGGCTATCGGGATTGGAGCTGTTGCCAATAGATTCGAGCGCCTTGGAATGACTGGATTGGGGTATAGTATCGGTGGCAAAGCAAATTTTGCGGCCTAGGATGATGATGCGCAGAGCATAGCAGGAGGGCATGCTCATGCTTATTTATAAAGTTCAATTGGCCGCGACAATCAGGTAGTTGTAGAGCGATGCGCGGCTGATACCGAACTCGCGCGCCAGCTTCGCCTTGGGCTCGCCAGC
>JAYVZU010000190.1:0-5910 GCA_043783075.1 Rhodanobacteraceae bacterium | reverse complement strand
AGCTCGCCGGAATCGCGATCTGAGATTGCAGCTTTCGAGTGGCCTCCTCAACGAAGCCTCCGTAGTTATTGCCCTTTAGATCGATGAAGACATAGCCGGTGAGTTGGCCGTCCTCGTCACGGATCATGGCGGGACCACGCGAAAAGGCGACCTTGGCGACCTGGCCCAGGTGGACCTGCGCTCCGGAGGGTGTCGCGATCAGGACGTTGCGCATCTGTTCGACACTGTCCCGGAAATCCTGCGAATAGCGCACGTTGATGGGATACCGCTCTCGACCTTCGATATTCTCTGCGATGTTCTGTCCGCCGATGCCGGATGAGACTGCTGTCTGCACATCGGCGACGCTCAAGCCATATCGCGCTGCCTCGGCGCGATTCACTTCGACGTTGACGTAAAAGCCCTGCGAGATTCGTTCGGCAAAGATGGACCGAACCTGCGGCATCGAGGACAGGACTCCCTGTATCTTCGCCGCCAGTTGTTCAATGCCGTCCACGTTCGGCCCCTGGACCTTCAATCCCACAGGCGTTTTGATTCCGGTGAGTTCCATGTCGAGACGATTTTCGACTGGGCTGGTCCATGAGTTTGCCAACCCCGGAAACTGCACCTTGTCGTCCATCTCCTGGATGAGCTTCGTGTACGTCATGCCGGGCCGCCACTGGTCTCTCGGTTTCAGCATGAGAGTGGTGTCGTACATATCCATTGGCGCGTTGTCTGTGGCGCTGTCCGATCTTCCGACGGTGCCAAACACGCTCTCGACTTCCGGAAATGTACGGAGGATGGCATCCTGTTTTTGCAGCAGCGACTTCGCTTGTTCGATCGCAATTCCCGGAAGTGCCGTCGGCATGTAGAGGGCAGAACCTTCGAAGAGCGGAGGCATGAATTGACTGCCAAGTTTGAACGCCACGGGCAACGTTACGACGAGAAAGATGAGGTTGATGGCGATGGTCAGTTTGCGATATTTCAGACAGAAGCGAATAACCGGCAGGTAGATCGCCTGCGTGACTCGTGAGATCGGGTTGGCGCTCTCCGGCTTCAACTTGCCGCGAATCAGCATGACCATCAGAACGGGAACAAGCGTAATCGCAATGAGGGAGGAGCACCCTACGGCAAAGGTCTTGGTCCACGCCAGCGGACGGAACATCCGTCCCTCCTGCGCCTCCAACAGAAAGACGGGGAGAAAGGAAACGACGATGATGAGCAGCGAGTAGAAAAGTGCCGGTCCCACTTGCTTTGCGGCATTGATCAGAATCTCCTGGCGCTCCGGTTCGGACACCGGTGTCGGGTTCGACTCCTGTCGCTCGGCGAGATGCCGGTAGCCATTTTCGACCATGACAATCGCCGCATCGACCAGCACCCCGACGGCGAGCGCGATGCCACCAAGGGACATGATGTTCGAGGTAATCCCGAGCAGGTAGATAGGGATGAACGCGATGAGGACGGCAATCGGCAGCGCAAGAATCGCGATCAGCGCCGAACGGAAGTGGAACAGGAAGACGATGATAATAACGCTTACGATGATGGCTTCTTCCAGAAGATCGCGTTGCAGCGTGGCGATGGAATCCTTGATCAGACCCGACCGATCGTAACCGGCGACGATCTGCACCCCGGCGGGAAGCGACGATGCAATGTCACGAAGCTTCTGCTTCACTCCGTCGATGACGCTGAGCGCGTTCATGCCCTGCCGCATGACGACAATGCCACCAACTGTTTCACCCTGCCCATTCCATTCCGCCGCACCTTCGCGAATGTCTGGGCCGAACGCGACACTACCCAGGTCACGCAGGAAAACCGGTGTTCCTGCTACGCTGCCGACCGCAATCGTTTCAAGATCGCTGAGTGATTTGATGTACCCAAGGCCGCGGATCATATATTGCGCGCCGCTCAGGTCGAGTACCCTGCCACCCACTTCATTTGTGCTAGCCTTCACGCGGTCGATGACTGTGGACAAAGGGATGTTGTAGGCCAGCAGCTTATTCGGATCAAGCCGAATCTGATACTGCTTCACATACCCGCCAATGCTGGCGACTTCTGAGACTCCCGGCACAGTCTCGAGCGCGTAGCGCAGATGCCAATCCTGCAAAGTACGAAGATCGGCGAGGTCATGTTTTCCGCTGGTGTCTATCAGCGCATATTCGAAGACCCAACCCGCCCCGGTCGCGTCCGGCCCGATTGCTGGATGGACATCGGAGGGAAGCCGACCGCTGATCTGCTGCAGGTATTCGAGGACGCGGGAGCGGGCCCAATACAGGTCAGTACCATCCTCAAAGACGACGTAAACGTAGGAGTCGCCGAACATCGTTTGAGCCCGAACCGCTTTCACATGCGGCGCAGCCAGCAGACTCGTAACGATGGGGTAAGTCACCTGGTCTTCGATGATGTCCGGTGGCTGCCCCATCCAGTTCGTATGCACAATCACCTGGACGTCGGAGATGTCGGGAAGCGCATCGAGGGGGACATGCTGCAGCGACCATATTCCAGTAAGCGTCAGCAGCAGAACACAGGTAAAGACCAGGAAGCGGTTGCGGGCGCACGCATCAATGATTCTGGAGAGCATGTCACATACCTCCTTCGGCATTGAGCCGCAACTGTTTGGTGCCGATGGTCTGACCGTTCTGCTTGACTGTCAGAGTCACCTGCCACGTTCCTCCGGATTCGAGAACGCAGGTTCCGTCATAGACTCCGGGGCTCTTCTGCGTCAGCGGAACGCTGGTGGTGATGGCTCCCATACCCATGGCCGGCATGGCTGCCATGAAGAAGGTTGCGGTCACCTGCGCCCCGGCAATCGGCACCCCGTTCGCGCCCGTTACTTTCAGACGAATTGCGTTTGACCCCTTGTGGATTGGATTCGGATCGGTCGTGAGATCAAATGCAAGAGACGGCGTCGGACTGGCTGACTGGGTCGCCATCTGTTGTTCCGCCTTTGGGGCAGGCGGCATACTCGCGCCGGCAACCGCCTGCAACTGGCTCTCGGAGTCGAGTAGAAAATTGGCCGACGTCACAATCCGCTGGTGGGCTTCGAGGCCCTTGAGGACTACAAAGTCATCGGCAACCCTTGCACCGAGGCTGACGTCCTTCGGATCGAAGCTTCCATTTCCGCGGTCCAAAAAGACGACCTGACGAGTCCCTGTCTGGAAGACTGCCGAGGCAGGAACAACGAGTTGCCGGCCCAGGCCAGACTTGAGTTCAACATTCACAAACATGCCGGGTTTCAGCGTAATTCCAGCGTTACTGACGGCTATCCGTACCTTCACTGTGCGGGTTGCCATATCGATCTGAGGCAGAATGTCCTCGACACTCCCGTGAAAAGTACGGCCAGGGTACGCGTCTACCGTGATGGAGGTACTGTCCCCGCGTTTCAGTCTGCCAACATCGTTTTGGAATACCTGGGCATTCACCCAGACCCGCGAGAGGTCCGCGAGGGAGTAGAGCTTCGTCGCGGGTTCGACATACATATTCGGTAGCGCAAAGCGGTCCGTAATGTAGCCGGATGCAGGCGAATTGATCGTAAGCTCCGCGATGGCCTTTCCGGATTCCTTCAGCTTCGCAATTTCGCTCTCGGGGATTTCCCACTGGCGCAGGCGCTGCTCTGCCGCAGTGGTCAGCGACGCCGCTCCACTTGCGACTCCATCGATCGAGCTTCCGCCGAGAGCAATCAGATTCCTTCGCGCCAGCAGGTACTCCTCCTGAGTCGCGACCAGGTCAGGGCTGTAAATCATAAAGAGAGGATCGCCTTTGCGGACGTACTGATAGCTGGCATTCGCGTAAACCTTACGGATATAGCCCGAGAATCGAACCTGTACGGACGATTGAAGGCGTTCGTCGATTTCGACAGTGCCAGTTGCTCGAATTACGTCGTTCAAGACCTTGTATTCCACCGTGTCGGTCTTTATTCCAATATTGTTCTGCTGCTCGCTCGATAGTTGAACCGGCACAAGAGGAACGTCCGTTCTGCTTGGGGAGTTTGACGTCTCGCCGTGGGCGTCCGCCAACGGACCGGATGCAATCGGTTGAACGCTGGTAGTTGCCATCTCAGGTTGCGTGATGGGTCTGGTTTTGTAGAAGAATGCTGCCGCTGCGACCGCAATGAGCGCTACCCAGACGATTGAGGTTCGGACAATATATTTGTTCATCGCAGTTGAGCTCCTGTCAGCGTTTCAAGATGTGCGAGCGATGTTTCGTGGTCCACGATTGCTTGCTGATAATCATGTTCAAAGGTCAGAAGTTCGATAAGGGAGGAGAGCACCGGCGCAAAAGTCTGCTTGCCGGATTGATACGTCGTCAGTTCGGCATGGAAGGCGGCCTGCGCCTGCGGCACCAGACCGTCGCGATATTCCTTCAGCAACTCTTCACTGGTCGTGACGACGATGTATTGCTTTTGCACCTCTGCAAGCTGCTGCTGGACCTGCGAGTCAAGTTCCTTCTTCGATCGTTCCAGCGATTCGACAGCCTCCGCCACCCCTGCCTCTACACGCTTCCGGCGAGGCAATCGCATACTGACGGTCAGCATGTAGTAGGCGCGATATCCGCCGCCTGTCTGTTGAAAGGTATAGCCGACATTGAAGTCCGGCTTCCCTTCCCGCCTGGCAGAGGCAAGCTGGACATCCTGCTTATGCACGTCGGCAGAGTCAACGGCTACCGCCTGATTGTGTTCCAGCACAAGAGCCTGGAGATCTTCTGCTGTCCGTTGCAACGGGGTCACTGCCAATGGTTCCGACATGATGTCGGCGGATGTCTGTGAACGATGTATAAGCGCCTTGAGGCTTGCCTGAAGCTGCCCCATCTCCGTGTGATGCATCGTCACTTCACGCAGGATTTTGGTGTGCTCGATCTGCGCCTTCAGGACATCGGCCTGCGTGCCCTGGCCCAGGCTGTACCGCGTCAGGCCAGTCTCAATCAGCGGTTTCAATACGGCATCGTTTCGCCCGAGAATGGAAAGCGTTGCGTCCAGATAGGCTAGGCGCAGGTATAGGGTTTTGATCTGGTCGGTGATTGAAACGCGCACGAGGTCGGTCTGCGCCTGCTGCATATCCGCATTGCGGTTTGCGACCTCGCCCTTGAGCCGAAGCTTGCCCGAGTACGGTATGTCTTGTGAGGCCCCGAAGCCGATGTAGGCGAAGTCGCTATTACTGAATCCGGCGAACGGCTTTGGGCTGCCCACGCTGAACGACTGAACCATGAACTGTGGATCGGGCAGTGTTTTCACCTGATCGGCAACGTAAGTCGCAGCTTTCCAGCCATGATCCGCCGCCGCGATCTGCGAGTTATTTGCCTGCGCTTCAGCGGTCAAAGTGGCAAGCGATGTAGGCATACCGGTCATCTCCTGCGCGTAGGCAGGGGGACCCAGTGCCAGCAGCAGCGCACCCGAGCACAGTGCCCAGTGCGCCCTATACAAGGCGATCTTCATAACAAACACTCCAGTCTCTATGCCAATGCAGACATGAGCACGCGCAACTTCGCGGCTCGAATCGTCAAGAGAAGGAGCGAACTAGATTCTTAGAATGGCGATTGCAGTGGGTGGGGATTCCGGGGGCCAGGGAACAGGACTCCTGGTCCAGCCGCGACTGGCCATTTCAATGCTGGACACATCTGGTGACGTGACCCAGAGGACGACCGACGGGTTCGGTTGAATGTTTACCGGAGTTGACTTTAAGGCGCTGGCAAACAGAGCGTCCGGAGTCGTCGCACAGCAATTCTCCGAATCCGGCATCTGCATCTGACCACACTGATTGCGCATCATGCGACAGCATGCGCGCTCCGCTGCGGTCATTTGGATATCGGGTGTTAGGCACGCCATCACCGGTGCTGCACAAGTCAGCAGCAACAGTAAAATGACTCCGAAATGGCGGACGGCTTTCATGTTGGACCTGAACGACCTCGACCACTTCCACTATACAGCGGTCGTCAGCGGCA
>JAYVZU010000189.1:0-17781 GCA_043783075.1 Rhodanobacteraceae bacterium | reverse complement strand
GTGCGAGGTACAGGGGGGCCCGCGTAGTGGAGTAATCGTAACCTATGTTGGAGGGAGACGGGGTGCGATGTGGGCAGCGGTGAGACCCCACCTCAATCGCGATGGGACTGCGATTGAGATGGGGCACCCGGAAGTTGGGTTCGTTGACCTTGGGACTGGATGAGGACAGAATGGCAGGATGGTGATCTTTCTGTTGTTGCCGTTTCTGGTTGGTGGGCTGGCGGTATTTCTGGTTTGCGTGACGATTCCATGGCTGCAGAAGTATGCGTTGAGCGCGGCGCTTTGGTTTCTGGCTTTGCTGCCGGGATTGCTGGTTTGGCTGCTGATCGGGGTCGGCGCGGCGCTGGGGCATGAGGAGCTGGTGAGGCAGCTCTCGTCTCCAAAGTGGGAGATTTCGCTTTGGCATATCTTCGGGTCGCAGGCGGCGCAGACTACGCTGATCGCGATTGGAATGGCTGGGACGATTGTGATGGCTTCGGGGATCACGGTGGTGCATCAGTTTGTGATCCAGCGGATTACGTTTGCGCTGTTTCGGCTGTATGCGGGGTTCGTGACGGGGGGCGCGGCGGTGTTGTGGGGAAGCCTGTTGGGGGCGGTGGTCGCGACTTATCTGGAGGCACCGTGGGAGGTGGCGTTTGTGGTCGTTACGACGATGGTGACTGCGCTGGGATGGGGTGGGGCAAAGCTGGGGTCGCGCATTGCGTTGAGACTGCGGGGGCGGGCGCCGCTGCGGTATACATGGGTGACCGAGGCGGAGTATTACGGGAACCAAGAGGTTGAGGTAGAGTCGCGCCGGTGCTAAGCGAACTACAACAGCAGATCCCTGCGGGATGACAGACAAAAAATATCGGCAAAGCCGCTTTCTGACGTCCGACGGTTTGCTAACTAATTTTGTAGTTGGTTCGTCTGTATCGGTACGATGCCGCCGAAGAGATCCATTACGTTGACCGAAGCTGAGCTGAGACTGATGCGCGTGTTGTGGGAGCGCGGGGAGTCGGCTGTGGCGGATGTGGTTGCGGCTGTGGCAGATGAGACGCCGCTGGCTTACAACTCTGTGCTGACGACGATCCGGGTTTTGGAGCGTAAGGGGTATTGCACGCACCGGCAGGAGGGGCGGGCGTTTTTGTATAGCGCTTGCGTGGCGCAGCAGGAGGCGAGCCGGGCCGAGGTGCAGCATATGCTGGCGCGGTTCTTTGGGAACTCGCGGGAACAGCTGTTGCTGTCGCTGTTGGGCGATGATGAGATTTCGGCGGACGAGTTGAAGCGGCTGAAAGAGACGATTGCGAGTGCGCCGGAGGACTTCGCATGATCGCCCCGATGGAATTTGCGGGAGTTGCCGCGGGGTCGCTGGTTGCGGCGGCCTGGGAAGGGCTTGTGCTGGCGGGGGTGGTGGCGGTTTGTCTGCGGGCTTTGCCGGAGATTACAGCGGCTGCTCGGTCTATCGTTTGGACAGTGGTGATGCTGGCGGTTTGTGGGTTGCCGTTTGTGCGGTTTGGTGGGGGTTCGGCGGCGGGGTCGGGTGGGGTGTTGCTGGATGAGCGGTTTGGGTTGGGGTTGGTGGGGTTTTGGGCGGCGCTTTCGGTTTGGCGGGCGGCTCAGTTGGTACGGAGTGCGGTTTGGCTGCGGGGAGTTTGGAAGAGGGCTTTGCCGGTTGGGGTTCCGGCGGGGCTGGGTGGGGTTTTAGGGGTGCCCCATGTTCGACGCGATGAAGCGGCGTCGAACATGGGGCACCCCTCCGGAAGGGCAGCGTCATTGTGTGTGTCGGATGAGGTGGATCGGCCCTGTGTGGTGGGGTTTTGGCGACCTCGGGTTTTGATGCCTACGGCGTTGTTTGAGGTGATTTCGGACGGGGAGTTGGCGCAGATTGTGATGCATGAGATGGAGCATCTGCGGCGGCGGGATGACTGGACGAATTTGGCGCAGGAGCTGAGTTTGGTGATGTTTCCACTGAATCCTGCGCTGATATGGATTGAGCGGCAGCTTTGTGTGGAGCGCGAGTTGGCTTGCGATGAGCAAGTGCTGAAGGCTACCGGGGCTCGGAAGGCTTATGCAGCTTGTTTGGCGAATCTGGCGGAGCACTCGCTGGTTCGGCGTGGGGTTTCGCTGGCACTGGGAGCCTGGGAGCGGCAGAGTGAGTTGGTTTGGCGGGTGCATCGGATCTTGTCGCGAAATGATCGGGAGATGGGGCGGCGGCAGGTTGCGGGTGTGGTCGCGGTGTTGATGGCTGGGGTTTTGGCGGGGGCGGATGGTTTGGCTCATGCGCCGGCTTTGGTTAGTTTTGGGCCGGGTGCGGTGGTGGTGGCCCCGGGGGAGCGGGTGGATCGAGTGATGGGGCGAGCGGAGGTATTCCCTCAGGGGCTAAAGCCCACGTTGCTGCGGACGAGTTACGGCGGGACTGAAGTCCCGCCCTTTCAAGACAGCGGTGTCTCGCGGTTGAAGGTAGCTAAGCGGCGTGTGGTGGTGAAGGTGAGTAAGCCCATGGTCGTCGCGGAAGGGCGTGCGACGAACATGGGGCACCCAAGCGTTGAGGTTGAGCCAATAGTGGTGATGGTTGGTTGGAGTTCGATGATGCCAGTGATTGTTCAGGATTTGCAGTTTACTTATGCGGCTGTTCCGACGCGGAACGGCTGGCTATTCGTTCAACTTTAGCCAGTTGAGCGGATGAGTTTGTGAACCAGGATAAGGCGAAATACTGAGATTCTTCGTTGCGCTTAGAATGACCTCGGTTGATGGGAGTAGGTCGCGATGCTTTGGCGTTGCGGCCTATTCCTTTTTGGTCGGGGCTGTGTGATCCCCACCTCAAACGATGGAGCTGTTTGAGATGGGGCACCCGGAGTTTTTGGGGAACATGTGGGGAGGTCTGCGCGTATCTTGGGAATCGGGTTGTGTGTTTAAGAAAGGTTGGGCGATATGAAGTTTGGACGAGGTGTGACTGCGGGGTTGGTGTTGGCAGCGATGGTGGCGGGGCCGCAGGGTCGAGTTTGGGCGCAGGGTCCGGCGGCTGAGGTGCATGCGAAGGGCGATATGGCCGGGGATTGGCAGGGGACGCTGGAGGCGGGTAAGTCACTGCGGCTGGTTGTGAAGATTGCGAAGGGGGAGAAGGGCTGGAGCGGCAAGATTTACAGCATCGACCAGACGCCGAATCCGTTTCCGGCCAACACGCTGACGCTGGATGGGCAGACGATGAAGTTTACGGTCGACCTGATCGGCGGGAACTTTGAAGGAACACTGAGCGCGGATGGGAATTCGATTGCGGGGACGTGGACGCAGGGCGGGTCGCCGAAGCCGCTGACGATTGTTCGCGCGACGAAGGAGACAGCGTGGGAGATTCCGGCGGCTCCAGCACCGGTGAAGCGGATGGCGGCGGATGCGGACCCATTTTTTGAGGTGGCGACGATCAAGCCTAACGATTCTGGCGCGTCCAGCATGCAGCAGTTGACGGTCAACGGGCGGAACTTCCAGACGCGGGCGTCATCGCTCGAGGACCTGATCTGCTTTGCGTATGACGTGCAGAAGAAGCAGATTGTGAATGCTCCGGATTGGACCAGCAAGGATCGGTACGACATTGCGGGAGTTCCGGATGTTGACGGGGCACCGAGCGTGGTGCAGCTTAAGAGCATGATTCGGAAGCTGTTGGCAGAGCGGTTCAAGCTGACGTTCCATCAGGATAAGAAAGAGATGTCGGCGTTTGTGTTGAGCGTGGCGAAGACGGGGCAGAAGATGACGCTGAACGAGAGCAAGGGACCGCTTCCGGGGTTTGGGATGAGGCCGACTACGTCGGGACTGACGTTGCCAGTGTTCAATGCGAGCATGAGCGATTTGTCAGCTTTCCTGCAGAGCATGGTACTGGACCGGCCGGTGGTGAACGAAACGGGTCTGAAGGACAAGTACGACTTCGCGCTGAAGTTCACGCCGGATGACTCGCAGTTCAATGGCCATCCGCCGGGGTTGCCGAACAAGGGCGACGCGGCAAAGGGTGATGCAGTAGAGGCTTCGCCTAGCTTGTTTGAGGCGATCCAGCAGCAGGCCGGGTTGAAGCTGGAGGCGCAAAAGACGGCCGTGGATGTGATCGCGATTGACCATGTGGAGAAGCCTTCTAGGAATTAGGGCAACGACTAGAGCAAAGGCGCTAATTATGAGCCGACAGCTTTTGAGCTAACAGCTGACAGCCGAACGGAGATTAGACATGCGTTGTAGGAACGTGTTGTTCCTTTCGGCATTGATGGCGACTGCGTCCTGTGTGTGGGCGCAGTCGTCGTCCGTTCTGAAGCTGGAGTTTGATGTGGCTTCAGTGAAGGAGAACAAGACGGGCGATCAGCCGCAGGCGAACTTTCCGCTGGGGCCTGGGGCTATGTACAACCCGAATGGCGGAGTGTTTGCGGCGACGAGTATGCCGATGTGGATCTACATCATGTTTGCGTACAAGATGACGGATCACCAGGTGGAGGTGATGCGGAAGCAGTTGCCAGCGTGGGCGGCGGAGGGCCAGTTCGATATCCAGGCGCGGACTGACAAGCAGGATGTGACGAAGGATGAGATGCGCGCGATGATGCAGGCGCTGCTGCATGATCGGTTCAAGCTGGTCGTGCATACTGCGACGGAGCAGACTGCGGTGTATGGGTTGGTGGTGGCGAAGGCGGGGAGGCCGGGATTGCGGGTGCATCCGGCGGGCGATGCGTCTTGTACGAACTCGCCTGTTGCTGTGGCCGATAAGGCGGCTAAGGGCGGGACGGTTGAGGGCGGATTTCCGGCGGTGTGTGGCGGGGCGGCTTATGTGCCGGCGAGTATGGCGGGGCGGATCGCGATGGGGTATCGGAATGTTCCGGTATCGCTGATTGCGTTGCAGATGACCGCGCTGGGCGGGCTTGATCGTCCGGTGGTGGATGAGACCGGGATGACAGGGAATGTGGATTTTGTGATTGAATTTTCTCCGGAGAGGGCGGGGACGGAGGTTTCGGGGCCATCGTTTCGGGAGGCATTGGCGGATCAGACTGGATTGAAGTTGGTGGGGGGGAAGAAGGCGGTGGAGGTGATTCTGGTGGATCATATTGAGTATCCGACGGCGAATTGACGGGGCTGCGCCGGGGCTAAAGCCCTAATTCATTCGGGGCCGTTATTGGTGGGGCTGAAGCCCCACCCTTGCACCGAAAAGGCGAGAAATAAATTGCGCATGTTGCGAGTGGATTATTGGGTGGATGCGTCTATCTGACGTCCACTCATTTATTAGTAGTTAGCAGCAATCACTCTGGAGGATTTTCGAGATGCGAAAATGCCTGTCTGTTTTGGCGATGTGTGGCATGTTGGCGGGGCCGGTGTTTGCGCAGGCTGGCGCTGCGGCGCTGACGTAAGACGTGGTGTCGGTGAAGCCGAACAAGACGGGTGGCGGGATGATCCGGATCAACCAGGGGTCGGATATGTATGCGGGGATGAATATTACGCTGAAGATTTTGCTGCGGTATGCGTATGACCTGACGACCGCGGATCAGATTGTGGGGCTGACTGGCGGGCTGGCTTCGGACCACTTCGATGTTGAGGCGAACATGGATGCCGATACGGTGGCGGCGCTGAAGAAGATGCCAAAGGAAGAGGGCGCGGCGGCACGGCGGAAGATGATGCAGGACATGCTGGTGGAGCGGTTCCAGTTGAAGATGCATCACGAGCAGAAGGAGCTTGGGATGTATGACCTGGTGATTGCCAAGGGCGGCGCGCAGTTGAAGGAGGTGGACGCTGAGGCGCCGGGTGGAGGCAAGGCTCTGGATGGGAAGCCGCTGCCGAAGGGGATAGTGGATACGGCAGTGGTGGACCATATTTCGATGCCTTCGGAGAATTGATTTGGGATGGAACTTTTGGGTGGGTTGTTGCGTTCAAGAGAGCAAGGATATCCCTGCCTAGTACCGCGACCGGATGAATCTGCCGTTGAGAAAACGCAAAGCAGATCCCTGCGGGATGACAAACAAAAGGGCAGCGCAGGCGGCGTAAGAGTTCGTGCGGGTAAGTGCGAGCAAAAGACGAAATACTGAGATTCTTCGCTGCGCTCAGAATGACGGCGGTAAGGGACATAGAGGACGGTTGATCTTGAGCTGGAAGCAGATAAAACGGGTGGCGAGTGTTGCGGTGTTGATGGCGGCTAGCGGGGCGGCGTGGGCGTCGCAGTACCAGGGGTTTGTGACGGTGGGTGGGGTGCCGGTTCCGGGCGCTACGGTGACCGTGGTGCAGGGTGGGAAGAAATATGTAACGGTGACGGATACACAAGGGTTTTACTCCGTACCGGAGCTTGCGGATGGGGCGGCTTCAGTCACGGTTGAGATGACTGGCTTTGCTGCGTTGAAGCAGGATGTGACGGTTACTGCCGATGGCGCGATGGCGAAGCTGGAGTTGAAGATCCTCTCGCTGGATGAGATGCGGGCGGCGATGAAGCCGGTGTTGAGTGCGCCTTATACGGAGGTGCAGGCGAAGAGCGAGGTGAAGGTGACGGGGGCGGCTCCGGCCAAGCCTAAGGGCGAGCAGCCTGTGGTTGCGGGTAATGCACCGTCGGCGGAGGACAATTCGAATCGGGCGGCGGATGGATTGTTGGTGAATGGCAGCGTGAACAATGCGGCAACGTCGCAGTTCTCTTTGGCGAATCGGTTTGGGAATACGGCTAGTGGCAAGTCGCTGTATAGCTTCTCGGTGAATGCGAAGGTGCAGAACTCGGCGCTGGATGCGAAGTCTTATTCGCTGACGGGATTTGATTCGTCGAAGCCGCAGACCAGCCAGTTGCTGGGTGGGTTTGCGTTTCAGGGACCGATCAAGATTCCGCACTTCCTGCGCAATGGGCCGAATCTTTTTGTGGGGTATCAGCGGGTACAGAACGCGGTTGCGATTACTACTCCGGGGCTGGTACCGGATGCGGCGGAGCGGGTGGGTAACTTCTCGAATGAGGTGAACGCAGCGGGGCAGAAGATTGTGGTCTACAACCCGGCTACGGGGCAGCCGTATTTGAATAACACGGTGCCGATCACGGCGCAGGCACAGGCTTTGCTGAATTTGTATCCACTGCCGAACTTTGCGGGGAACGCGCAGTATAACTACCAGATTCCACTGGTGACGGACACGCACGTGGATGCGTTGAACAGCAATGTGAACAAGACAGTGGGTCGCAAGGATCAGATCTTTGGTTCGTTTGCGGCGCAGAGTGCGCGGACGAGCTTTGCGAATCTGCTGGGGTTTGTGGACCAGACCAGTGGGCTGGGTTTGAATACGCAGGTGAACTGGTCGCATACGTTCAATGCGCATCTGCGGATGAGTACGAGCTACCAGTTCAGTAGGCAGTCGAATCGGTTGACGCCTTACTGGGCTAGCCGGACGAACGTATCGGGCAATGCGGGGATTACGGGCAACGAGCAGACGGCTACGAATTGGGGTCCGCCTACGCTTAGCTTCTCTGGCGGGACTACGGCGCTGACGGATGGCAATAGTTCGTTCACGCGGAACGAGACGAATGGTGGATCTTTCGTGATGCGTTGGAATCACTTTGCACATAATGTGACGGGTGGCGTGGATCTGCGGCGGCAGCAGTTCAACTATCTCTCGCAGGCAAACCCGCGTGGGACATTTAGTTTTACCGGCGCGACTACTGCGAAGGCAGGCGTTGCGGGGAGTGGATCGGACCTGGCGGACTTTTTGATTGGGACGCCGGATGCGAGCGCGATTTCGTTTGGCAATGCAGATAAATATCTACGGCAGACGGTATATGACGCTTATTTGACCGATGACTGGCGGGTGAATCCTACGCTGACGATCAATGCCGGGCTGCGCTATGAGTATGGCGGGCCGGTGACGGAGATCGAGGACCGGTTGGTGAATCTGGATGTGGCTCCGGGGTTTACGGCGGTGGCTCCGGTGCTGGCGAGCGCGCCGAAGGGATCGCTGACGGGGATGAGTTATCCGGACTCGCTGGCACGGGCGGATCGGAGTGGGATTGAGCCGCGGGTGGGATTGTCGTGGCGGCCGATACCGGGCTCGTCGACGGTGGTGAGCGCGGGGTATGGCGTGACGTATGACACGTCGGTGTACACGGGGATTGCGCTGAATATGGCTCAGCAGGCTCCGCTGGCGAAGAGCTTTAATGTTCAGAATGGGCCAGGATGCCAGCTGACTCTGGTGACTGGATTCAATGGCTGCGGGACGAGTACATCGCAGACGTTTGGAGTTGATCCGAACTTTCGGGTGGGGTATCTGCAGACGTGGAATTTGAAGGTGCAGCGTGATCTGCCGTACTCGCTGCAGGCGATGGTGATGTACCTGGGGAACAAGGGTTCGCATGGGGTGCAGTTGTTTTTGCCGAATACGAATCCGGTGGGCGCGACGGTGATCTGCACGACTTGCCCGAGTGGGTTTGAGTACCTGCGGTCGGGTGGAAACTCTACGCGGGAGTCGGCGCAGTTTCAGTTGCGGCGGCGGTTGAAGAGCGGCTTTACGGCTTCGGTGCTGTACACGTATTCGAAGTCGATCGATGATGATTCCGCGCTGGGCGGGCAGGGCGCGGCTACGCTGCGGTCTGCAACTCTGGCGCAGGACTGGCGCAGCCTGCAGGCGGAGCGTGGACTTTCTACTTTTGATCAACGGCACCTGGTGAATATTCAGTTTCAGTACACGACGGGCATGGGCAAGGGTGGCGGGTCGCTGCTGAGTGGATGGCGCGGACGGGTTTACAAGGAGTGGACGTTCCAGACGCAGATTGATGCGGGGAGTGGATTGCCGCTGACTCCGCTGCAGGGGGCGGTGCTGGTGGCGGGCTACTCGGCGTTTGTAAGGCCGAATGTTACTGGGGCTCCCATATACACCGGGAGCAATGGACGGTTTTTGAATCCGGCGGCTTATGCGGCTCCGGCGAGCGGGCAGTGGGGTAACGCTCGGCGCGACTCGATTACGGGGCCGGGCCAGTTGACGATGAATTCGGCGATGGTTCGGACGTTTCGGTTGAGCAAGAAAGTGAACCTGGATGCGCAGATTGCGGCTTCGAATCCGCTGAACCATGTGACGTTTTCGAACTGGTATACGAACGTGAATAGTACGCAGTTTGGGTTGCCTTCTGCGGCGAATACGATGCGGAACGTGCAGACTTCTTTGCGGTTGAGGTTTTAGAGATGACGATGATGTTGAGTAGCGGGAGCAAGAACGAAGAGCAGGTTTCTCGAGCTGACAGCTTTGAGCTTTTCAGCTTACAGTTAATGGCAAAGACGGCCGAGGTCGAAGTAGTGGAGGCGAGAGCGAAGAGCGTGTTTCTCGAGCTGACAGCTTTGAGCTATTCAGCTTTCAGCACAGGCGTAGTGGCTTTGTTGATGTTGGGAGTGGTGACGGCTTCGGGGCAGGTGGTGGGTGGGAATGCGAAGCCGGGTGGCGACCAGACTTATACGATGTCGGTGACGACGAAGCTGGTGATTGAGGCGGTGAACGTCAAGGATAAGGCGGGCAAATCGGTCACTGGATTGACGGCGAAGGACTTTACCTTGACCGAGGATGGGGTGGCGCAGACGGTGCGGTTTGCGGAGTATCAGGAGCTGCCTACGGTGCCGGATGTGCCGGTCGCGAAGGCTCCGGTGAAAGAGAATGTGACGGTTTATAACCGGCTGGCGGTGACGCAGATTGCGGCGGAGACTCCGGGCAGTGTGAAGTATAAGGACAAGCGGCTGATCGCGATGTACTTCGACCTAACAGCGATGCCGCCGGGCGATAAGCTGCGAGCGTTGCAGGCGGCGGAGAAGTTTATTAGGACGCAGATGACGTCGGCGGACCTGGTTTCGCTGATGCGGTATGGCGGGGCGTCGGTGGATGTATTGCAGGATTTTACGGCGGACCACGACAAGCTGCTGAGCATTATCGAGACGCTGATTGTAGGTGAGAATCAGCAGGCCGAGGATACGACGAACGATGCGGCCGCAGGCAATACCGGTGCGGCGTTTGGGCAGGATAACGGCGAGTTCAACTTGTTCAATACCGATCGGCAGCTCGCGGCGTTGCAGACTGCGGCGAAGATGCTGGGGCGGCTGAGCGAGAAGAAGGTACTGATCTACTTTGCGAGTGGGCTGCAGTTGCACGGTGTCGATAACCAGGCGCAGTTGCATGCGACGGTGGATGATGCGATTCGGTCGGGGGTTTCGTTCTGGCCGATCGATGCAAGAGGGTTGGTGGCGGGGGCTCCGCTGGGCGATGCGACGCAGTCGTCGCAGGGCAATGGCGGGATGTATAACGGGCAGGCGGCGATGGCGGTGACGACGCGAATGCAGCAGTCGCAGGACACGCTGTTTGCGTTGGCGGGGGATACGGGCGGCAAGGCTTTGCTGGATTACAACGATCTGACGTTGGGGATCGTACACGCGCAGCAGAACATTACGAGCTATTACATTGTTGGGTATTACACGACCAATACGGCGATGGATGGGCGGTTCCGGAAGATCAAGATTACGGTGAACAATCCGGAGCTTGCGGCGAACCTGGATTACCGGCTGGGATACTATGCGGGCAAGGTGTTTGGGAAGTTTACCGATGCGGATAAGGAACGGCAGTTGGAAGATGCGCTGATGCTGGGCGATCCGGTGACAGAGCTAACGATTGCGATGGAGATCAACTACTTCCAGTTGAATCGCGCGGAGTATTTTGTGCCGGTGGTGGTGAAGATTTCGGGGCGTGAGTTGGCGCTGGCGAAGAAGGGCGGCGCGCAGCATACGTTGATCGATTTTCTGCTGGAGGTGAAGGACGACCTCGGGAATCAATCGACGGTGCAGAATATGCGCGATAACGTGAACATCAAGCTCACCGATGCGACTGCAGCCGAACTGACCAAGCGGCCGATTGAGTATGACACCGGCTTTACGCTGCTGCCGGGTAAGTACACGATCAAGTTTCTGGCGCGGGATGATGAGACGGGGCGGATTGGGACTTTCCAGACCTCGTTTGTGATTCCGAATCTGAATAAGGAGTTGAAGAAGGTGCCGATCAGCTCGGTGGTGTTGAGCGGTCAGCGCGTGGATTTGAAGGACGCGATTTATAACGCGGCGAAGTCGAAGGAACAGGCGAAGGATAATGCTGCGAATCCGCTGGTGTTGAATGGGCAGAAGCTGATTCCGAGTGTGACGCGGGTGTTTAGCAAGAGCCGGGATTTGTTTGTGTATCTGCAGGCTTATGAGCCGGGAGTTACGACGGTTCAACCACTGATGGCGTTTGTGAGTTTTTACCAGGGGAAGACGAAGGTGTTTGAGACGCAGCCGATGGAGGTTGCGAGCGGGATGACGAACTCGTTGAAGACGATGCCGCTGCGGTTCGATGTGGGGCTGAGCCAGTTGCCGGAGGGGGAGTATGACTGCCAGGTGACTGTGCTTGATCCAACGGGGGGAAAGAGCGCTTTTTGGCAGGCTCCGATTACGTTGGTGCAGTAGGGTCATGGGTCCGAGGTGTGGGCTAAACTGGGAGGATTGAAGATTCACCTGAGTCGAACGACAACGGCTGAGCCCTAGGGGATGACAAACAAGAATACTGATGCGCAGTATTGCCGTTGTACTTTTGGCCCAGGTGTTTGCAACGCGAAGGGGATTTCGGGATGACGAGCAGTGAGGTTGTGACGCCATCGGCCATGGCTAGTACGCGAGCAAGTACGGACTATCTGGACGGGTTTCGTGGGCTACTCATCCTGATTGTGCTTCAGGTTCATATTTTTTATTTGACGACGCATGGGTACTTTGAGACGGGGAGAGTTCAAGGGCCGCTGCCCTGGTACTTCGAGATTGTGCGATGGTTTTTCCCGGCGTTGTCGCTGGTGGGGATGTTTGTGGTGGTGTCGGGTTACTGCCTGATGCTTCCGCTTGCGCGGTCGGTGGATGGCCAGATGGTTGGCGGGGTTTTGAAGTATCTGAAACGCCGTGCCCGGCGCATTTTGCCGCCGTATTATGCTGCTGCACTTCTTTCGCTGGCGCATACGATTTTTCTATCTTCGGAGTATCATCCGCGGCAGAATCCTTTGCATGTATGGAACCTGATTTCGCACGTTTTTGTGTTTTACAACTTCGACTTTCGCTGGCGCTTCCAGATTAATGGACCCTATTGGAGCCTGGCACCGGAGTGGCAACTCTACATTCTGTTCCCGATCGTTCTGGTGCCGTTATGGCGCAAGACGGGTGCGGCCGGATTGATGGCTGCTGGTGTGCTGGGGACGATCGGACTGATGCTGGTGGGGAAGAATGTCCGCGATATGCACCCTTGGTACTTATTCCTGTTTGTGCTGGGGATGGTTGCGGCGTTAGCGACGGAATCGAAGGACGCACGTATTTCAGAGTTGCGCGACCGGGTGCCGTGGGTACTTTTGTCGTTGGTGCTGTTCGGTGCGGTGTTTGTGGAATGGGCAGTGCTGTGGTTTTTCGATCCTGCCGCGTTCCATATGATGCCGCCGATGTGGCAGATTTATTGTGGCGATGAGCTTTTGATGGGAACGGCAATTGCGGCGGCGATTATTCACTGGACCAGGGTGCGGCGGAGCCAACCGGCGGCGCAATGGCCGCACGTCTTAAGGTTTTTGCACCACAAGTGGGTGATGCTGCTTGGACGGTTTTCGTATAGCCACTACCTGGTGCACTACCCGATCTTGATTACGACATCGGCGATCGTATTGTCGTTTCATCTTCCGCTGGTCGAGACTGTGTTGCTCTCGTATGTGATCTCCATTCCAGCCTCGCTTGGTCTTAGCTATCTATTCTTTCTGGCGGTGGAGAACCGATTCCTGCCGGGGCGGCAGGTCCGGATGGAACGTGCGGAGTTGAAGGCTATCGCGTAGGGTTTCGGGTGGTGTTGGTCCAACGTTAGGGCGAATTGCGTGGTGGTATTGAGCGAAGGACAACAGCAGATCCCTACGGGATGACAAACAAAAAATGATGGCAAACAAGAACGTAGCTATTGGGGATTTGCTTTAGCGCGGATCGACGAGGCCGAGGGCGATCATTCCGAGGGCTGTGATGCTGGGGAGGAAGAAGTAGTCTCCGCCGCGCAGCTCGACGAAGTTGGGGAGGTGGGTGCATAGGAAGGGCGGGTTGGTGGGGGTGGTGTCGCCCTGGATCATGAAGCGGCCGTGGCCGGCGTTGTTGCCCATGACGGGGTCTTTTTCGTTGCCGAGGTGCGAGTCGTTGCCGTACTGGATCCACTGCTGCTGGACGAATTCGAACTGGCGGGCGAGGCTGGAGTTGAGGGCCATGAAGACGATGCCGCGGTCGTCGGTGTCGGAGGCGGGTTGGCCCTCGGGAACGTAGTCGCCGTAGGGCAGGCCGCGACGGGTGATGCGGCGGCGATTGGTGAGGCCGCCGTTGAAGCCGAAGCCGTCGCGGGGGTTGACGCGGCGGACGTGGGCACCGACAGGGCAGCGACCGCCGGAGGGATCGTTTGCGAAGGTGAAGTTGGTGTTCTGATTCTTGTCGGCGACGATTGCGGGGTCGGGGTTGTTGGGTGAGAGCTCCAGCGGGGTGCCGTCGCGCCAGCGGCCGATGAGCTTGGCTGCGAACATCTCCTTGCCTCCGGCGTAGTGTTTCGATTGCTCGTCGATGTAGGCGCGGAAGGTGGCTACGTTTTGGTGCAGCTTGCGGTAGGCCATGAAGGTTCCGTTGCTGGCGAGGAGATGCGGCACCGGAGCGACAGGGAGTTCGCCGGATTCGTCGGCGTATCCGAGTAATAGCTCGCCGGTTGCGAGTGGGAGCCAGGTGCCGTCTTTGGCAAGTTTGCCCTGGCCGGGTTGGGAGTCGCGTTCGACGCCGAGGTAGTCGGGATTGCCGAAGCCGTCGGTGTAGCCGAAGTGCTCGCCGGTGGTGGGTTGGCCTTCGATGACGACGGCAGCGGCGTTCTGGTATCCGAGCAACGTTGCACCGCCGGTGAGTTCGATCGCGGCTTCGATGTCGGACTGGCAGGCGTCGAGCGCGGCGATGGATTTGCCGTTGATTCCGAGCCACGCGTGGACGCGGTTGGTGTGCCAGATCGGGTCCCAGTGTTCCGGCGCGTTGACTCCGGTGTCGCCGAGGATGGCGGCGCGGGCCTTCATGCCTTGCTGGAATTCGAGCGGGAAGGTGAGCAGGGTTGCGGTGGGCAAGTCGAGTGCGGCGAGACCGCGATGGGTGAAGGCGACGTTCAAGGTACTGTCGGGTTTGGTGCCCTCCCAACGCTGGCCGGTGGTGACCTTGCCGAGGAGTTGATGGAGCAGCGACTTGCCTGCGGCGGGGCCTTTGAACTCCAGGAAGAGATAGCGAGCGACGGGGAGGTTGTAGCCGCGCAGGGTGAAGCCCTGGATGTCTGTTGCGTTTAGCTTACTCATTGTGGCCACCCGTTTTGATGTCTCTGGCTCGCGCCGCCGAGCCACGTTGAGGGACGGGCTGGGCGCGTAGTTTTTCGACGAACTGGAGGAACTCCTGCTGAAGCTGGGCTGGTTCCATTCCTTGATGGCAGGCGACGAAGTCGGAGACAGCTTTCTGAGTCTGGATGGCGGTGAGAGCCTGCTCGACGGTCTTGTTGTTGATGGCCGCGAAGTAGAAGGTGGTCTGCAACTGGCAGGCCTTCATGTAACGGATAAAGGCAGCGATATCGCTGGTGCCGGGGTAGCCGACGCAGTGGCTCCAGATGGTGTCGATCTGGGTTGGGACAGTCTTGGCGAGGGTGGTGAGGTAGGTATCGAGATCGCCGTCGAAGTTCGACTCCCACACGAGGTATTTGAACTTGGTGTGCTCCTCGCAGGAGGGTGCGCCGACGTAGATGACGTCGTCCATGACGACGAGACGGGTGAGGTGGGTGAGCGGCGCGAGGGCGAAGGGGCCGCGCTCGTCGGTGTAGAGGCTCGCGAGGTAGAGACGGATTTGGAGATCGTGCGACGGCGTAGCTTTCTCGTCGTTGAGGATGGGCGAGAGGATGGTAAGGCCGTAGAGGCTACCGCTTTGATTAGGCATTGGGCTCCCTAACAGACCACGGGTGGTTCGCCGGCGTCGCCGAGGTTGGACTGGACTTTGAGGAGGAAGTGCAGGTAGGCGTCGGAGAACTGCTGCGGGGATAACTGTGCGGCGTTGGCGGCGAGATCGTCGAGGGCAGACTGCACGATGTGGGCGGCCTTGAGATCGTTGGCGGTCGCGGAGGGGTAGGCGGTGTAGTAGTAGTCGGTATCGAACTGGACGCGGGAGATGTACTCCTTGAACGGCGTGACGGGGACCGAGCCGGGGAACTTTTCGCTCCAGCGCCAGATGAGGTTCAGGCCGTCGAAGAGGACGGCAGAGAAGGCGTCGATGTACTGATTCCAGGTGCCGTTGAAGTTGCTAAAGAAGATCAGGTAGTCGTAGCGCAGGTCTTCGCTGGGCTGGGCGGAGTCGGGCTGCGGAAAGCTGTGGCGAGGGACGATGACCCAGCGGGCGAACTCGATGAAAGAGAGGTTGATGAGGTCCTGCTGCTTGGCCTTCCAGGCTCCAAGGAGCCAGAAGAGGAAGCGCAGGATGGGCGTCTTCCAAGGCTTCATGGGAGTGATGACGTTCATAGCGTAGGCTTTGCCGTTGATGTTGCTCATGCGTCTCCAGTCGGAACGAAGCTGCCGCAGATGCGGGTTCGATGGACATCGGGAGAGAGGGCCTGAGAGTTCGTCCGGTGGCTTCGAAGATCGCACTGGGTTGCTGTGCGTCTGATCCTGCGGCTGGAGTTGGCCGGGACCGCGGAGGCCTTTCGCGGATGGCTAAGGAAAACATACTTGGGGAATCTGGGCAAGGGAAATTCTTGTTGTATTGACGTCTAGCGGTTGTGGGCGAGTTGTCATGCTGACGGGATATAGTCGGCGCGAGGAGAAATTATGACGATGGGTGGTACGGTTGCCGCGATGTGCGCGTTGGTTGCGCTGGCGGGTTCGGTACCGGCTGTGGCGCAGACGAAGTGGGATGTGAAGAAGACGTGGCACGTGGGCGCGGAGGGATCGTGGGACTACCTGACGCTGGATGCGGCGACGCACCGGATGTTTGTGCCGGGCAGCACGCACACCATGGTGATCGACGAGACGACGGGCAAGACGCTGGGCGATATTCCGGGGCAGAAGATCGCGCATGGTGTGGCGATTGTGCCAGCGGTGGGTCGTGGATTTATTACCGATGGTGGAGGCGAAGGCGCGATGGTGGTCTTCGACCTGAAGACGAAGAAGGTGGTGGCGCGGTGGCTCCGGGTGGACAGCCAGTAGGGATGTCGATGGACCCCGAGACGCATCGGCTGTTTATTGGATGCCGGAAACCGCAAGTGCTGATTGTCATGAGCGCGGATGATGGAAAGATTGTTGCCTCGCTACCGATTGGGGCAGGGGTAGACGCGACGAAGTTCGACGCTGGGCAGGTGTTTGCGAGCTGCCGGGATGGTCAGTTGATTGTGGCTGCGGAGGTCGACGGCAAGTATGTGGTGCAGCAGATTGTGAAGACGCCCGTTGCGGCGAGGACTATGGATATCGACCCCTTGACGCATGCGATTTATTTGCCGACTACGGAGTATGAGGATGTTCCGCAGGGAGCGAAGCCCAAGGCTAAGGCGGGGGGCTTCATGATTGTGGAGGTTGGGCGGGTGATGTAGGGGTCGTATTTCCGTAGGTCGCCAGTGTGCCCCACGTCTTAGAACATAGGCGTGGGGCACATTTGTTTGTTGCGGGGGGGCTACTTATAAAAAACCCTGTATGCTCACGATCAATGAAGACGAGTGATTTTCGCTGGCTGTTCCTTACTGCGTTGCTGGCAATCGTAATTTGCGCAACCTTTGAACCGCCAACTACCGTGGGATTTTCGGAGGAATGGAGCAACGGGAAGTACTCCATAGCGGGCGGCACGTCTGTATGGGGCCTGGCGATGGCAATCGTGATGGGGTTCCTATACTTCTGGCTTTTGATTGCGCCTTGTGATGGAACAACGATCCCGATGCCGGGAATCGCGCGGAGATTTGCAGCATTCTGGATCGACTTTTTCGTTGCGATGATTGCTATCGCTCCAGTATTAGGAATACTTCCGACGGTTATTGAGTGGAAGCGGACTGGAGTCTTTGCATGGACATTCGAGCGCACGGTGTCGGCACCCACTGACAATTTCGTGATGGCGGTAACGCTTCCGTTGATGGCTTGTGCTCTGGTGGTCTACTTCGCGTTGCCCCTGCTTCGCGGTCGACCCTCTCCCGGAGCCGGTGTAATGGGCTATCAAATTGTCGTTGCCAATGAAAATCCCATGACATGGAAGAGAGCAACGTTTAGAACGCTGATGGGGTTTGTTGGCCTTGGCGCTTGGTTTCTAACGCCGCTCTTTTGGCGGGATCGCCGCAAGGGTCAATTCTGGCTGGATAGAATGGCCGAGACCAAGGCGGTGAAGCTGGGTTGATGGGACTCGAAGTCCCCCGTTGATCACGGTATGGTTATGTGCAAATTAATTTTGATTGAGTTTGTTGGGATGTGGTTCCGGCAAAAACCCCATGTCTCAGGAGCGAGACATGGGGCACCCGCAAGCGGTGGGGCAACGACCAAAGCAGATCCCTTCGGGATGACAAACAAAAAGGGAAGAGTTGCCCTTAGTCTGGCTAGGCGGTGCGGGTGTATTTGTTGAACCAGTCGATGGTGCGCTGGAAGGCGAGGTCGGCGGCGGCTTTGTTGTAGCGCTCGGGGGTGGCGTCGCAGTTGAAGCCGTGGACGCAGTTGGGGTAGATGTAGCCTTCGTGCGGGACGCCGGCGGCGGTGAGCGCCTTGTCATAGGCGGGCCAGCCGGCGGCGAGGTGGGTGTCGAGCTCGCC
>JAYVZU010000188.1:0-1950 GCA_043783075.1 Rhodanobacteraceae bacterium | reverse complement strand
GCCATCACGACATCCGGTTCCTCGCCGGCGTCGTTGGAGGCAAACTCCCAGATGCCGATGCCCTTCGTGCAGTGACGAATCGCGTCGGGCATGCTGAGGTACTGCAGGTGCTCGGCCTTGTCCGCAACGATCACGTTGATGTAGTTCGTCGAGCGCAGGCAATGGTCCGCGACGGAGAGCAGGCAGTTCGCATCCGGTGGCAAATAAATACGCGTCACTTCGGGACTCTTGTTGGTGACGACGTCCAGGAAGCCGGGGTCTTGATGCGTAAATCCATTGTGATCCTGCCGCCAGACGAGCGACGTAATCAGCAGATTAATCGACGCAATCGGCGCCCGCCAGCGTAGCTCCAGCTTCGACTTCTCCAGCCACTTTGCGTGCTGGTTGAACATGGAATCGATGATGTGGACAAAGGCTTCATAGGTGGAGAAAAAGCCGTGCCGACCGGTCAGGACGTAGCCCTCGAACCAGCCTTCCAGCGTGTGCTCAGAGAGCATCTCCATCACGCGGCCGCGGCGCGAGAGCCACGTGCCGTCGATGTCGCCGACCTCCATCTCGGCCATCCAGGTCTTGCCCCCGGCGAGATTCTCCTGCATGTAGGTGGCCTGCAGCTTGTTCGACGCCGTCTCATCCGGCCCAAAGACGCGGAAGCTCGTCATGTTGTCGCGCATGACTATGGCAAGGAAGTTGCCGAGATTCTGCGTGGACGAAAGTAACTTTTGCCCCGGCTTCTCGAACTTCACAGCGAAGTCGCGGAAGTCCGGTAGCGTCAGCGGCTTCAACAACGACCCACCGTTGGCGTGCGGGTTGGCGGTGATCCGCCTCCGGCCAACCGGGGCCAACGCCTTCAACTCTGGAATCAGCGCGCCAGCCTCGTCGAACAACTCCTCGGGTTTATAGCTCCGCAGCCACTGCTCCACCTGCGCAAGATGCGGTGGGTTGGTTACGGGATCAAGGATCGGAATCTGGTGCGCGCGCCACGAACCCTCGACCTGGTGCCCGTCGACTTTCTTCGGGCCTGTCCAGCCTTTTGGAGTCCGCAGCACAATCATCGGCCAGCAGGGCCGCTCTGGCTGGGAGTAGGAAGTGACTGGCGTCGTGCGAGCCTTCTCTTGAATCGAACGAATCTCAAGGACGCACTGCTCCGTCACCTGCGCCATCTTCTGGTGCAGGATGGCTGGGTCGTCGCCTTCGACGAAGTATGGCTTCCAGCCATATCCACGGAACAGCATCTCGAGTTCTTCGTGCGGAATGCGTGCCAGAATCGTGGGATTGGCGATCTTGTAGCCGTTCAGGTGCAGGATTGGCAGAACCGCGCCGTCGTGGATCGGGTTCAAAAATTTGTTCGCGTGCCACGATGTCGCCAGCGGTCCCGTCTCCGCCTCGCCATCGCCGACGACTACCGTCACAATCAGGTCAGGGTTATCGAACGCCGCGCCAAACCCGTGCGAAAGGCTGTAACCCAGCTCGCCGCCCTCGTGGATCGAGCCGGGGGTCTCTGGGGTGCAATGGCTTCCAATCCCACCGGGGAATGAGAACTGCTTGAAGAACTTCTTCATGCCGGTGATGTCTTCGCTCTTATCCGGATAGACCTCCGAATAGACGCCTTCGAGGTAGCAGTTGGCGAGCGTCGCCGGCGCTCCGTGGCCCGGGCCGGAGAGGTAGATCATATTCAGGTCGTACTTCTTGATCAACCGATTCAGGTGGACCCACGTAAAGCTTTGGCCGGGGTCCGAACCCCAGTGGCCGAGCAGACGATTCTTGATGTGCTCCGGCTTCAACGGGTCGCGCAGCAGCGGGTTCTCGCGCAGGTACAGCATCCCGACGCACAGATAGTTGCAGGCGCGCCAGTAGGCGTCGGTCAGGCGAAGCTCTTCAGGAGACAACGGATATTCGGACACGGTAGCAGGGCTCATCGGTGTACCTCGTGTTTCGCGGTGGTGGGGAGCA
>JAYVZU010000187.1:0-17801 GCA_043783075.1 Rhodanobacteraceae bacterium | reverse complement strand
GTCTCACTCCACACCAATTTCTTCATGGCCTGATTGGGCTTCACCCACGGACCCCCGCTCTCGTTCCATCCGGGGGAATCTGCGATGGCCATCTCAAGCCCTAGGGAATCCACCTTCCGCGTGGCAAACAAGAACGCATCTTTCTACTCCGGGGTCGTGTAGACAAGCCGCTTGTCGACAAGTTTTGGAGTGCCTAAGGCAGCGTCGAAGTTCTGGAAGCCTCCAATGCCCACGCGTTTCATCCAATCGAGGTCGAGCGCAATTCCTTCTTTAGTGATATTCCCATTCATCCAGTGCCACCACACCCGAGGGCAGGCGCTTGCCGGCGGCGATAGAAAGCCTCTCTGGAGATCGGATGCAGCCTGCTGTGCTGACACGAAGCCGGTGCAGAGGAAGAGCCCGAGAGATGAAAACGTGCGGAGTGTAGATAATTTTATATGTGGCCTCAGAAGGCTTCAATTCTAGTCTTACTACCTTGTTCCCGAGTCAGCTACATTCACGGTAGTGTCGCACAACCGAAAGAGTTGTCACCGGGTGCCACCTAAAATACATCAGCGAGCTCCCGTCAAATAAACGAGAAGCCCATCACACAAGCAATGGGCTTCCAGTTCAACCGTTAGTTTTCAGAGTTAGAAAGAAATCTTCGCACCCAACTGAAGAATTCTCCCAGGACGAGCCGAGGTCGCTTTTCCAAAGTTATTACTAGAACTACCCAACGATGCCTGATCGTTGATATTAGTATCGATTCCCGCGTCTCCCAAAGCGGACGAACTGGCGGGATCAATGCCGTATTGTGTGTGGTTGAACGTATTGAAGCTCTCCAGGCGAAGTTGAAGATTGACCCGATCGTAGAGCGAAATGGTTTTGCCCATACCCATATCGAAGTTATTAATCCCAGGTCCACGCAGTATGTTGCGACCGCTCGTACCGAATTGACCAGCGAGGGGCTGTGCAAACGCAGCCCGGTTGAACCACGAAGTAGGATTCCGTGTGACACCCGAGTTCGGATCTCCAACAAGATTGGCCCTTTGGGTGAAGGTATTATTCAGACCAAACAGGTCACTGGCCATGATCGAGAATGGAAAGCCCTTTTGGAAGGTGGCGATACCGGTTAGCGAAAATCCTCCAACCAGAGCGTTGACCGGTGCACTGACGCTACCGAGGAACTTCTTGCCTTTCCCGATCGGAAGGTTCCATACATAGCTGGCGACAAGACGCTGCCCGACATCGAAATCAGACCGAGCGTAATCCAGACCAGGGTTGTGGTCGTTGAGGTGCCCGGCAAACCCGTTTGTAGCACCGATTCCTGCAGCTGCAGATTTATCATCCATGCTCTTCGAGTAGGTGTAAACCACCACAGCGGCAAGATCTGCGCTGCGCCGTTCCAGCTTGATGTTAGCAGCGTTGTAATTCGAGTAACCAGTCCAACGGCTATCCAATGTTGCGAAGCTAGTCAAGTTCGAATAGGGGCGACGAGTATTGGTTGGGCAATCCCCGTTATTCAGATTGATATAGTTGCCGCTGCTGTCCTTCTGGTTGCAGAACGACAAACTAGCGACTGAATTCGGCTGATTAATGTTGGTCCGATCCAATAGATTCGATGCTTTGTTCCCAACATAATTCACTTCGAGCGTAGTGTTGCGAGCTAATTCACGTTGCACGGAAAGAGAGTATTGCTGAACATAAGGGTTCAACGGATTTTCCGAGATAATGACTGCAATAAACTGTCCACCTTCTCCAGCCACACTTACCGCGTGAAGGGCAGAAGTGGCTGGGAACAAATTGTCAGTCAATTTCGGAGTCGTTGCAGAGCTTACTGGATTTAGTGACGTACGGACAACATATGGGTAAAGATCTCCCGAGTTGTCCATCTCGCGTGTTTCAAACGAGTCAAAGAATATCCCATACCCACCGCGGATAACGGTCTTGCTATCGCCAAAAGGACGATAAGCAAAGCCAAGTCGCGGCGCGAATGGCGTCTTGGATGCATCCTTGGGATTGTTGCGGCCACAGTAGCGATAGAGTCCGTTTCCAGCCGGCGCAACTCCGTCGGTAAGAAGTTTGGGATTTGCAAAGCAAAGTCCGCCTTTGGTGTTGGCTGTATCAATCCAGAATAGCTTGTTGTCAGTCTCATACGGAGTATTGCGATAGTCCCAGCGTATACCGAGGTTCAAGGTTAGATTCTTGGTCGCCTTCCAATCATCCTGAATGTAAGGAGCAAAGAATTTGAAATGATACTGATTCTGGTTTCCTGCCACACCGGGCGTGCTGAATGGACCAGGCTGGTATGTGGACGCTCCGGAGTAGTAACCAAGGAGGTAGTCGGCTGTCGAGTTACCACTGCCGCAGTAGACTGTTGGACAACCGCCGCCGTTTTGCGTAATGAGGCTGCTCGTATAGCCATATGAGCCGAGGAAATTAGTCGAAAGGTCCCGCTTCTGAACCCAGCTGCGGAAGTCGAAACCAATGCTTAAGCTATGCTTACCGTGAATCGAAGTGAGGGAATCCGCGACCTCCCATTGCGGGATGTCGCTGGTCGTGGGATTGTTGCCGGGACTACCGAACGAGCCGCTATACCCGCCAATGCTGATATTGGGATAGCCACGCGCATAGTCCGCGAGGCTGGTGAAGATGCCAGACAAACCTAGCGCGGACACATCCGAGGTGGGAGCCGGATTGGCACCCTGAATTGCCTTTGCGTTTAGTTGTCCGTATCGAATGTTATTTACATTCTTTTGACCAAGACTAACGGTGTGCGAGACTTCCCAGCTTGTGGAATCTTCTGTGAACACGTTAGTGCCAAATGCACTGGATTGTGTGCCGGCCGAGTTATTCTTGTAGTGAGCCGCAGTGTAGCGACCGAAGATGGAGCCAAGCCGACCAAGTGACTGATCGCCCCGGTATGTTTGCTGATTCGTGGAGTTTGGAAAGACATTGTTGAGCACGAAATTACCGGTGCAACTTGCGGTGGTACAGTTCGGTGCAGGAATAAGCTTGGCAGCGTTAACTACGTTTGCAATCTTCGAGAACCGGCTAGCGGGGATGACATTTCCAGGAAATGGGTTTCCTGTGGCCGGATCGACTGGCATACACGAGTTGCCAGCCGCCAATTGAGTTGTGCAGGCCGCAGTTCCGTAGGCAGGAAGCCCTGAGGTTGCAAAGTTTCCTGACAGTTGAGCCACAGCCGGAACGTTCACATTCGTGGGACTGGTACCGAGACTGATCCGCCAACCTTCGTAGTTTGCGAGGAAGAAGGTCTTATTGCGACCGTCGTAGATCTTAGGAATGTAGACCGGTCCACCGAGGACAAATCCAAATTGATTTTGGCGAAGGAGAGGCTTCTTTGGCTGGAAATGAGTGCTGGCATCCAAGGCATCGTTCCGCAGGAATTCAAAGCCTGTTCCATGCAGTTGGTTTGTGCCGCTCTTGCTGACGATATTAATTTGGTTTGCGCTAAAACCGTACTCAGCAGAGTAGGTCTCGCTCTGGACCTTGAACTCCTGAATTGCATCCTGAGAGAGGATTACTGCGGGAGTATTCAGCGCGGTGTCTGTGTTCACCATGCCGTCGAGGGTATAGTTATTCGACTCAGGACGCCCACCATTGATGCTGATGGCATTCCCTTCTCCGCCGCGCATCTGCCCCTGCTCGCCGAGTGTCTGTACGGCACCTGCTCCGATGAAGAGAAGATTTAGAAAGTTACGACCGTTGAGCGGAAGTTGATCCACCTGACGCTGGCTGACGAGTTGGGAGACAGAGGAAGTATCGGTATCAAGGGCGACCGCTGAAGAATCGACCTGAACGGTCTCCGTTGTGGCTCCGGCTTTCAGTTCAGCATCGACACGGGCCCTTTGGGCGACCACGAGAGTTAGATTACTCACCTTGTTACCGAATCCTGGCGAGACTACCATGATCTTGTATGGGCCGGGCTGAAGCTCAGGTGCGGTGTATTCTCCGTCCGAATTGGTCTGCAGCGTTCTTGTTCGGCCGGTGTCGATATTGGTGATGGTAACGCTTGCGTTCGGGAGGACCGCATTCGTGCTATCGGTTATTTTTCCTAGAATGGTGCCGGTTGAAGCTTCCTGCGCGTAAAGCGTTCCTGCGCTGCCGAAAGCCAATACAACCAACATGAGTACGTATCTCAACTTCATTGTGAAACCTCCTGAATGTTTCGGTCGGTCGACCTGCCAGCAATGTTGCGGTGAGACTTCGTGATGGTCAGTTCGGGCAAATCCAACAGCAAACTACGGACCGTATAAACACGCTGCTTTGAAGTCGGCGCAACATTACGGGCACAAGAGGAGCAAAGTCAACGAAAATAAAAAAGAATTCTCTATTGAAATCCTGGACTCTCATGCCCTGTAACCAGACACTTGCAGATAGGGCTTAACTTCTGGCATAGATTGGTGTAGGTGAAGTCATTTGCCGGATCGTTTGGGGTAGGTGGATTGTTAGTGCAATGTTTTTTTGGAATATTGGGAGGGCTACTGGACTGACTGGTTTAGGCACAGCAACACAAAGAGATGCCCAGTTCTTCACCGGTGGGAATGCGACGTATAGATCCGAGCCATGAAGTCGGCGTGATTGTTTTGCCGGGAGCTCGCTAGTGTTTAGGCAGGACCCGTAGCTACTTTTACAAGTAAAAGGTCTGACCTTTTAGGAACTAGTCTCGCAATTCCGAGTCGGTGCGATTTCCATATGGTTTTGCCGGTGCGTTGGACCCGAAGGCACGGTGTCGCTACTCCCAATTCTCCAGCCATCTGCGAAGATCTTTGACCCCGAATCACATGCCATTGCCAGAGCAAATATGTTTTTCAGGCACCCGTGAAAACTAACAGAGATGACGCCAGCCATTCCGATGATGTGTTTCCATCACGAGGACTACTACGGTCCAATTTGGTGGCAACATTGCCTGACAGCTAGTAGAGGCTTGAGCATCAAAATCACTTAATTACTGTTGTAGGACTGGCTGATGGTAGGACCTCGACGGTCCGCAGGTGCGGGCCATTCAATCACTCGGACTTTTCTCGACCTATCTCTTCTACGCAAGGGCAACCTTTACGCGAGTTGGGGTGAACGGAGCCCGGCGCTTGCCTGTGGCGTTGAATACTGCATTCACAAGCTCGGCAGAAACAGGTAAACCGGCGACCTCACCAGCGCCGTAGGCCGTTTCGCAAGGTCGATCTATCAGTTCGACCTCAACGATGGGAGCTTCGCTGAAGCGAAGTGTAGGGTAGCTCGCTCAGTCGACACTCGTGATTTGGTTGCCATCAGACGTGACCTCCTCGTGAAGTGCGCGGCTGAGGGCCTGAACGAAGTTACCTTCCACCTGATTTCGCGGGCCATCCGGATTTGAGATTTGTCGGCGATCGTGCGCGCAGGTTGCTCGCTTGACGTTGACTTTTCCGGAGACTGGATTGACCACGACTTCCATGGCGATTGCGGCGTAGGTTTCGGAGTGTTTGTAGTGAACATAGGCAAAACCCTGGCCGCTCATTGTGCAGTCATTTAATATCGCGGGCCTGCTCGCCTCCCGCCGGTTGAGCATTTTGGCTACCTTGTCGATGACCGCTTGGGCGCGTGGATCGTGCGTGGACTTCAGTAACGCGGTCACTTCCATTACCATGCCGTTGTCGCCGTACCCGAATTGGGCAGCCTGATCGGCGCTGACCGCTTATCCCCGGGCCTTGCGGAATAGACTGGAGTGAATCGACGCTCCACGAAGGCAACCTGATGACTGCACGCACCACGAACACTGGTCGCTACACACAATTCCTTATCTTCATCGCTGGGCTGGGCGGGCTGTTGTATGGCATCGACATTGGCATTATTGCTGCCGCTTTGCTGTACCTCAGCAGGACCGTCAACCTAACGGTTGAGCAGACGTCGGTGATTGTCGCAGCCGTGCTTGGTGGAGGCATGTGCTCGTCGCTGGTCGCTGGTGTATTGGCCGACTGGTTCGGACGTAAGCGGATGATGGCCGTCAGCGGCATACTTTTCGTCGCCGGCGTCGGACTCATCGTCATCTCACAAGGCTTTGTGCCGCTGCTGGTCGGTCGGTTGCTTCAGGGGGCGAGCGGCGGCGTCATCGCAGTGGTCGTCCCGTTGTATTTGGCCGAGTGTCTCGGCGCAAAGCATCGCGGCAAAGGCACCGCAGTCTTCCAGTTCATGCTCACCTTCGGAATCGTGATCGCTGCGGTTATCGGGTGGTTCTATACATCACGCGCGGAGACAGCCATTGCCGCTGCGGCAGGCAGCACCGCGATCATCAAAGCAGTGCAAGACGGTGCGTGGCGTGGAATGTTTCTCGCAGTCGTTTATCCCGGACTGATCTTCGTGGTCGGCTCGTTCTTCCTCAGTGAAACGCCGCGTTGGCTCTTCCGTCGCGGGCGCACGGATGAGGCACTGGCAGCATTGCGGCGTTCGTCGCCAGAGGACGAGGCACAGTTACAACTGCACGAGATGGAGGACCTTGCCGCCGACAAGACCGACACGACGAGGAAGAAATCAGCCGGGCCGTTGTTGCAGCGCAAGTACGTGATCCCCTTCGTACTGGCGTGCATTGTGCTGGCCTGCAACCAGACGACCGGCATCAACTCGATTCTGAGTTTCCAGGTGATCATCCTGAAACAGGCCGGAATGAGCTCCCGCCACGCGACACAGGGCGACTTAGCGGTGAAGATCATCAACTGCGTAATGACTCTGGTAGCCGTTGCATTCGTCGATCGCAAGGGACGCAAGTTCCTCCTGAAAGTTGGGACGGGTGGGATCATCATTGCGCTGGTGGCAGGTGCACTGCTGTTCCGAACTTTCGAGTCGCAGCGCGTGGACGAGAAGGCTCGACTGCAGCAACAAGTAAGCAGTAATCGGCTACAGATTCCGCTGGAGAAGGTGGGCCTGAGCAACACGAGCAGCAAGCCCTTCACGCTGACGGTGCTCTACACCTATGGCGCTGGCGACCGAGTTGTGACAGTTGTCAGCACCGATCCAAATCCGACGATCAACATTGAGCCCGAGGCCAGCGCAGTGAAATCCGCAAAGCTAACGATCAAGCGCGCCCTCTACGGCCCCGTTCCCAGCGAAACGACGGGTTGGCTCATCATGGGATGCATGGCGCTGTTCATCGCGTCGTTCGCCTTCGGTCCGGGAGTAGTGGTGTGGATCACGCTCTCCGAGCTGATGCCGACGCGTATCCGCTCGACCGGGATGGGTATTGCGCTGCTGCTGAACCAGGGGATTTCGACGCTAATTGCAGCCGTGTTTCTACCAGTAGTTGGGAACTATGGGTATGCCGCGATGTTCGTCTTCTGGGCGGCATGTACGGTGGTGTACTTCTCAACGTCCGCGTTTTTCCTGCCGGAGACCAAGGGCAAGACGCTGGAAGAGATCGAAGCGCATTTTGATGGGAGGGGATCGGAGGCAGCGGCACAATAACAAGCTTCTACATGTGAGCCCAAGGCTGCTAGTCTGATTTGTAGCCACACAAGGAGATTTACGATGATCTATTTCACCGCCCTGCGGATTGCCGCCTACATCGCTCTATTGACCGGCCTCGCACAGGCAGCGGCCGCACAGGAAGTTCTTATCGTCGACGCGAAGTCTCAGCCTGAGAGCCTCTCTATTGCGCCGGGTGGGATACTGATTGTCGGTAGCGCAAGCACCCCGTTCATCTACAAGGTGCGCCCAAGCTCCACCACACCGGAGAAGTTTGTTGATGCCAGCGCCGAGCCCACGGGGACTTTCTTCTTTGGCATCCTCGCCGATGCAGCTTCCAAAACTTTGTGGGCTTGCCAGGTGATCCCGGTTGCGGGTGTAACGCCGGTGAAGCGTCATACCGCACTCAGAGGGTTTGATCTCGCAACCGGAGCACCCAAGCTGCGCTGGGACCTGCCCGGCGATAACAGCACCTGCAACGACTTCACGGTTGGGCCGGACAAGGCGCTCTACATCAGCGACACCGCCAACAGCAAGATCTACAAGCTTCCAGCCGGAGCCAGCACTGCCGAACTCTTCCTCGAAGATCGGGCGCTCTACGGCATCGACGGGATCACCTTTCTCGATGGCACACTGTACGTCAACAACGTCTTCTCGAACAACCTCTACCGCATCCCGGTCGACGCAGCCGGCAAGGCGGGACCACCCGTCGATATCTGGATGGACCAGCCTGTGAAGGGGCCAGACGGGATGCGCGCTGTGAATGGCAAACTTCTCGTCGCGGAGAATGGCAGCGGCAAAATCTCAGTCATTACCGTCACTGGCGATAAGGCAAGCGTGAGAGTCATCAAAGAAGGCCTCAAGACCCCAACCGCAGTCGAGCCCGCAGGCGATACGATCTGGATCGCCGAACGCGGGACGGGTAAGGCTGTGGCGATTCCTATGCCGAAGTGGTAGAGAGGTGGGGCCGCCATGACCTCTCGGCTTAGAGTGACTCGACAAGCCGCTCCATCTTCCCTTCCTGTTCCTCAATCGACGCCACAAGCTTGAACTGCGCACGGCAGCGGTCGAGGTTCTGGCCCGGCCGGTGGGTCTTGTAGTAGGGGTCTCCGGCTAGGTAGTCGGCGAGGAAACGCAGCCCCTGCTCGAACGTAATCAGCTTGCCAGCGGCGACTAGATGGCCTCGCTCAGCGGGGGTGAGAAACTCGCGAGCCGAGGCCAGGTAGCCGCGTGCCAAGGCTTCGAACATGGGCCAATGCATCGTCACCTTGGAAAGGTCCTGTTCGTCTTCGGCGGCGGGGCTGGTGGCGGTGCGGACCAAATCGCCGAAGTCGTACGGCGCGAGGCCGGGCATGACGGTGTCGAGGTCGATGACGCAGAGGCCTTCGCCGGTTCGGTCGTCGAGCAGGACGTTGTTGAATTTGGTGTCGTTGTGGGTGACACGCTCGGGCAGCTTAGCGTCGAGCAGCACGCTGGTGAAGGTTTCGCGGGCGAGAGCGAATTCGATCTCCGGCCCAGCAATTTGGGCGCGGTTTGCGACGTCTGCCGCGATAGCTTGCTGGAGCTGCACGAATCGCTTCGGCGTGTGGTGGAAGTCGGGGATGGTATCGTGCAGGCGTGGCGCGGGCAGGTCGGCAAGCAGGCATTGAAAGTGGCCGAAAGCCTTGGCCGCCTCATGAGCCTGAGCGGGCGATTCGACGATGTCGAAGGTGGTTGCTCCCCCGATGAAGTGGTAGGCCCGCCAGTAGTTGCCGAGCCGCTCTATATGCCAGCCAAGCGAGTCGCGTGTGGGGATTACAGTGAGCGTGCGGCGTTCGCGATCCGGTTCGTCCGCTAGTTTTGTGGCTAGGTGAGAAGTAACGCGCTGAATGTTCTGCATCAGCGCGGCGGGGTCGGCAAATATCTGGTGGTTGATGCGTTGCAGGATGTAGTGATTTGCCGAGCCAGCCACCTGAAACATGACACGGTACGAGTCGTTGATATGCCCGCTGCCGGTCGGAACGACGGAGACAAATTCACCGGGAATATCGAAGGCCGAGGCTATGGCAGAGAGTTCGCTCATGAGAGTCGCTCCGGGTATTGTCCCGCAGCGATGAGAGCACGGATACTTGTGGCGACGCGCGGAAGGTCTTCGCGATACGTGATGCCAAACGACGGGCCGTAGGTCTGCAGGACGCGGACCCTGGCGCGACCAGCGGCGATCATTTCATCGACAAAGCTGGGGAGGAACGCTTCTGTGTTGACGTCATCCGCATGTTTGCTGACGAACCGGCCGAAGTACTCGCGTAGCGCAGGAAAGATCGCCGGTGTAAAGCCCCAGATATTCATCGAGACAAGCTCGTCGCCGGTGAGGGGTGTGACGTGGCCGTTCGAATTCGTATTTTGGGCGTGCTCACCGTCGGCTGCAATACGCGTGAGTTCGCGGATTCCGCTCAGATAACCATCGAAATCAAGCTCGCAAATCCCGCGCGAGACAGTGCCGAATGGCGACAGTGTATTGCGGAGTGGATAGGCGACCATCGCGTCGTCCGGTGAGCCGGAACCAAAGTGTTGCGCCAGCAGTCGAAAGCTGGCGGCTCCGTAAAAGTCGTCGGCGTTGATGACTGCGAGCGGTGTCTGGATCGCCTCGGCGGCTACCAGTACCGCATGAGCAGTGCCCCACGGTTTCGTGCGGCCAGACGGCAATCCATCCAGCTCCTGGAATACATACTCCACTGCGATGCGAGACGCGAATCGCGCTCCGACAGACTCACGGAACCCAGCCTCAATATCCTTGCGGATGACAAACACGACCTTAGAAAATCCTGCACGAATCGCGTCGTAGATGGAGTAGTCCATGATGGACTCACCAGATGGGCCAACGACATCGAGCTGCTTCAGTCCGCCGTAGCGGCTCCCAAGGCCAGCGGCCATTACGACTAACGTTGGCGAGTTGGTGGATGTCATACCGTCCGGACCATGATAACGATTGCGGGCCGCAACAAAAAGAAAACAGCCTCGACGCTGCTGGGGAGATCCCGCTGCAAGGTCGAGGCTGCTGCTCTAACACCACACTTAAGCGATGTCGAAGCGATCGAGGTTCATCACCTTGGTCCAGGCCGCCACGAAGTCGCGCACAAACACCTGCTGCGCATCGCCGCTTGCGTAGACTTCCGCGAGAGCACGTAGCTGGGAGTTCGATCCGAAGACGAGATCGACGATCGTACCCGTCCACTTCACCTCGCCAGTCGCCCGGTCCAGACCCTCCAACACACCAGTCAAGGTGGCGGACTTCTGCCACTTCGTGCTCATGTCCAGCAGGTTGACGAAGAAGTCATTGGTCAGCGTCTCCGGCGTCTTTGTAAAGACGCCCAGTGAGGACTGGCCAACATTGGCGTTCAACGCGCGCAGACCACCGATCAGAACCGTCAGCTCTGGAGCGGACAACGTCAGCAGGTTTGCCCGGTCGAGCAGCAACTCTGCAGCGAACTCCTCATGGCCCGTGCGGATGAAGTTGCGGAATCCGTCGGACATCGGCTCGAGCGGGGCAAACGAGTGAACATCCGTTTGATCCTGCGACGCATCCGTACGACCCGGCGTGAAGGCAACCGCCACATTCTGGCCAGCCTTCTTCGCAGCCGCTTCGACCGCAGCCGAGCCGCCGAGAACGATCAGGTCGGCGAGAGAAATTTTCTTGCCGCCAGCCTGCGCTCCGTTGAACTCAGCCTGAATCGCTACGAGAGCCGCGAGAACCGTTGCAAGTTCCACAGGCTGGTTGACAGCCCAATTCTTCTGCGGCTCCAGTCGAATGCGTGCTCCGTTGGCGCCGCCACGCTTGTCGCTACCACGGAACGTCGAAGCCGAAGCCCACGCCGTCGAAATCAGCTGCGAGATGGAAAGCCCGGATGAAAGGATCTTCGCCTTCAATGCGGCGACATCGGCATCGCTGACCAACTCGTGATCCACTGCGGGAACGGGATCCTGCCAGATCAACGGCTCCGAAGGAACCAGAGGCCCAAGGTAGCGGGCCATCGGCCCCATATCGCGGTGCGTCAGCTTGAACCAGGCCTTGGCGAACGCGTCCGCGAACTCCTGTGGATTGGCGAGGAAGCGCTTCGAAATCGTCAGGTAGTTCGGGTCCATCTTCAGCGACAGGTCCGTCGTGAACATGATCGGCGCGTGGCTCTTCGAGGGGTCGTGAGCATCCGGCACTGTGCCGGCTGCAGCGCCGCCCTTGGGAATCCACTGATGAGCTCCGGCTGGGCTCTTGGTCAGCTCCCAGTCGTGGGCGAACAGGTTCTCGAAGTAGTTGTTATCCCACTGTGCCGGGTTCGTGGTCCATGCGCCTTCCAGGCCGCTGGAGATCGTGTCCGCGCCGTTGCCGGTGCGGAAGCTGTTCTTCCAGCCCAACCCCTGCTCTTCGATGGTTGCACCCTCGGGTTCGGGACCAACGTGCTCGCTCGGAACCGCTGCGCCATGAGCCTTGCCGAACGTGTGTCCGCCAGCGATCAGGGCGACAGTCTCCTCGTCGTTCATCGCCATGCGAGCGAACGTCTCGCGGATATCCTTCGCTGCCGCGATCGGATCGGGGTTGCCGTTGGGACCTTCCGGGTTGACATAGATGAGGCCCATCTGGACCGCGCCCAGAGGATTATCGAGCTGGCGATCACCCTTGTAGCGCTCGTCGCCGAGCCACTTCGTCTCGGGTCCCCAGTAGATGTCCTGCTCCGGCTCCCAGATGTCTGCACGTCCACCAGCGAAGCCGAAGGTCTTGAAGCCCATCGACTCCAACGCCACGTTGCCGGTCAGAATGATCAGGTCAGCCCAGGAGAGCTTGCGGCCATACTTCTGCTTGATCGGCCAGATCAGCCGCCGCGCCTTGTCCAGGCTCACGTTATCGGGCCAGCTGTTTAGCGGAGCGAAACGCTGAGATCCATTGCCAGCGCCACCCCGACCATCGGCGATGCGGTAGGTGCCGGAGCTATGCCACGCCATACGGATAAAGAACGGGCCGTAGTGACCATAGTCTGCCGGCCACCAGTCCTGCGAAGACGTCATCAGTTCATGCAGGTCTTTGATCACTGCATCCAGATCGAGGGTCTTGAACTCCTCTGCATAGTTGAACGATCCGCCCATGGGGTTGGATTTGGGGTGGTGCTGGTGCAGAATATTCACGTTCAGCTGATTGGGCCACCAATCGGCGTTTGCCTGGGTTCCAGCAAGGGTATTTGCGTTTGCGCCATTCAAAAACGGGCATTTTGCTGCGTCTGCAGGGTTATGTTCCGGGGCATTGGGGACGGGCTCCCCGACTGCTTTGTCAAATTGCTTTTCCATGTGTTCCTTCTCCTTCGTACAAGTTAAGAAAGCCTGATAAAACTCGAAATACGCTGAAATCCCAACTGCCACCGCTACCCGCGCAACCCAACGTTGCCGCAGTTATACTCCCGCATCTTGAATGGAGCGGTGCTTTGGAGCACACTTCGCACAGAGCCCCCGCAAAATGAGTTCGCATTCGCGAAGAATTCGTTTGCCGAGGGAGCCTGCGGCAGGTGCAGGCACGTCGTACCACTCAACGTCTTCTACGTTGCCGCAGCGGTCGCAGATGAAGTGATTGTGTCGAAGACCTTTCGCATCATATCGTGCAGCGCGACCCTCCATCGCCACCTCACGCACCAAGCCCGCCTGCACGAGATCCCGCAGGTTGTTATATGTTGTTGCCCGGGATGAGCGAGGATCGACACGATTCACTGCTTCGAAAATTTCGACCGCTGTAGGATGCTGGTTTTGCTTCAACAGGAAAGACATCACCGCGAAACGCTGCGGAGTACACCGCAAACCGCAATCTTCGAGTAACCGGCGAATCCCTTCGGTGTCCATCACTTACTTAGACTATATCTAAAGTGATATTTTATCCAGATTATTTTCAAATTGTCGCGACCACGTTACTCGTCAACAAGTGAGGCCTTGCCGCCGGGCTCCTATTTTGCGGAAGTTGCTCCTCGGGATTCGCCTGTCCGACGGCTGAGAATTAGCGTCAGTACGGCCGAGATGCCCAATGTCGCCCCAACGATATACAGGCCACCTGTATAGCTGCCCCACCTCCCCTTGATCCAACCAATCATGAAAGGCCCTAGAAATCCGCCAAGATTGCCAATGGAGTTGATCATGGCAATCCCGGCGGCGGCTCCAGCCCCCGACATGAACGTGCTTGCCATGGCCCACAGTGGAGCCTTCGCCGCACTGATCCCCACATTGACGACCACCAAGGCAAGAATGACTCCCATGGCCGTGTGTGCACTTCCAGCCCAAATGAACCCAAGACAGGCTGCAGCGCACGGGATGACGACATGCCAGGTGCGCTCCTGGGTTTGATCCGAACGGCGCGCCCAAAGCGTCATGCCAACCACCGCAATTACGCTTGGCACCGCGTTGATCCAGCCGGTTTGCAGCGATGTAAATGCAAACTGCCGGAGGATAAGCGGAGCCCAAAGCCCCAGGGTGTACAGGCCCGCAGACGTGCCGAGGTAGATCAGCGAAAGTGTGAGCACACGGGGGTCACGCATTGTGAGCCAGGCGCTCGACAGATTGGTCCCATGCGGTCGCGTGTTGGTTAGGCGCTCGGATTGCAGTCTGGCCACCAACCAGTCTCGTTCTTCAGGCTCCAGCCATTTCGCCTGATCCGGTTTATCGGTTAAAAACTTCAGAACGACGAAACCCAATAGGACGGCCGGCGCGGCCTCAATCAGGTAGAGCCACTGCCAATTGCCGAGCCCCCAAAATCGCGGCAACTCCATGAGAGCGCCGGAGATGGGAGAACCGATTGCCGTGGAGAGAGGCGCCGCAGCCATAAATGCGGCAGCCGCAATGGCGCGGTATCTCGCCGGGAACCAGATGCTGAGGTACAGGATGATGCCCGGAAAGAAACCAGCTTCCGCGACACCCAACAGGAAACGCAGAGCGTAAAAACTGTGCGGCCCGGTCACAAAGGCAGAGCACGCGGACACAATGCCCCACGTCACCATGACCCGGGCAATCCAGACCCGGACGCCGACTCGATACAGAATCAGGTTGGACGGAACCTCAAACAGAAAGTAGCCAATGAAGAATAGGCCTCCCCCCAGACCATACGCTGCGGGAGTCAGGCCAATCGCCTTGTTCATGGTGAATGCTGCGAAGCCGACATTAACGCGATCGAGGAAACTGACGAAGTACAGCAGCATGACGAATGGCAGGATCCGCCAACTGATCTTCCGGATGACGCGGGTTTCGAGGCTGTCGGGCACCAATGGCAAAGGGGTCACGCTACGGTCAATCGGGTGGTCATCGCTAAGGCAATCTGCGCGCAGACAGCCTCTGTCACCTGCGTTGTGGTGGCTTTGCCGCCGAGGTCCGGTGTATGCAACGCCGGATTTGCCGTGACGTGTTCGATAGCCTGCATGACCCGTGCGGCAGCTTCAAACTCTCCCAGATGTTCAAGCAGCATCACAACCGACCAGAACGTCCCCACGGGATTCGCCACGCCTTTCCCCATAATGTCGAAGGCTGAGCCGTGGATCGGCTCGAACATCGATGGGTAGACGCGCTCGGGGTTGATATTGCCGGTGGGCGCAATGCCCATGCTGCCAGCCAGCGCTGCAGCGAGGTCGCTCAGGATGTCAGCATGTAAATTCGTCGCGACAATCGTGTCGAGGGATGCTGGGCGATTTACCATACGCGCCGTCGCGGCATCCACCAGTTCCTTCTCCCACTTCACGTCAGGAAATTCCTTGGCGATTTCGGCAGCAATCTCATCCCACATCACCATCGCGTGGCGTTGCGCGTTGCTCTTCGTGATTACCGTCAGCAACTTGCGCGGACGCGATTGAGCCAGCCGAAATGCAAAGCGATGGATACGTTCGACTCCAGCCCGCGTCATCAGCGACAGGTCAGTCGCAACTTCAATCGGATGTCCCTGATGCATTCTGCCGCCCACGCCGGAGTATTCGCCCTCCGTGTTCTCGCGCACGATCACCCAATTCAAATCTTCCGCCGCGCAGCGCTTCAGCGGCGCATCAGTGCCGGGCAGAATACGGGTCGGACGCACATTGGCGTATTGATCCAGCCCCTGACATATCTTCAGCCGCAGGCCCCAAAGCGTTACATGATCCGGAATGTTCGGGTCGCCAGCCGATCCGAAGAGAATCGCGTCTTTGGTCAGCAGCGCATTTAGGCCATCGACGGGCATCATCACACCGTGCTCGCGGTAGAAATCTCCACCCCAACCGAAGTTTTCAAATTCAAACTGGAAGGAGTTGTCCGATGCAGCCAGCGCCTCCAGAATTTGCTGGCCAGCGGGAATCACTTCTTTGCCAATGCCGTCGCCCGGAATTGTCGCGACTCGGTAAGTCTTCATATCGGTTGTCCTTATCTGTGACGAGAAGTCTACGTGATTCGCATCACGTTTCACCAGCGTCTCGCCGGTCGCCATTCCAATGAAGGGGACGCCTGGGGGCAAACAAAAGGATGTGGTCGAAATCGCAAAAAATAGACAGCAAAATTCTCCCCTGAACGTGCGCCAGGCAGGCTACTCGGTCCACGCCTTGCCATCCGGGTAGGCAAACTCCGTCAGCGTCTCCGGATAAATCTCGATACTGTAACCCGGCTCCAGCGGCATGATGTAGTGGCCGTTGCGGATGACGACCGGCATCAGGAAGTGTTCGTGCAGGTGGTCGACGAACTCGATCACCCGATTCTCCATCGTCGCGGAGACGCACAGAAAATCGAACGCCGAAAGATGCTGCACGTACTCGCATAACCCAACGCCGCCGGCATGCGGACATACCGGAACTCCGAACTTCGCAGCCATCAGCATGATGGCCAGATTCTCATTAACACCCGCCACACGGCACGAATCCAGTTGCAGCACATCGATGGCATTGGCTTGCAGAAGTTGTTTGAAGATCACGCGGTTCTGCACATGCTCCCCCGTCGCGATGCGGGTCGGCGCGGCCTCGCGACGGATGCGCGCATGGCCCAGAATGTCATCCGGGCTGGTAGGCTCTTCCATCCACCACGGGTCGAGCGGCTGCAATGCGCGCGTCCGGGCTATCGCCACGTCTACATCCCAGCGCTGGTTTGCGTCCACCATCAGCTTGTTCGTCCAACCAATCTCCTCGCGAACGATCATGCCGCGACGCAGATCCTCGTCCGGATCGCCGCCCACCTTCAGCTTGAAGTGCGTCCAGCCGTCGGCCAGCGCCTCCTTGCATAGCCGTCGAATCTTGTCCTCGGAGTAGCCAAACCAACCCACCGATGTCGTATACGCGGGATACCCGTGCTCCAGCAGCCTGGCCCGCCGCTCGGGCTGCGTCGCCACGTTGCTCCGCAGTATTGCTAGAGCTTCCTCGGGTGTCAGCGCGTCCGTAATGTACTGGAAGTCGATCAAGCCGACGATCTGCTCCGGCGTCATATCGGCCAACAACTGCCACAACGGCTTCCCTTCCGCCTTCGCATACAAGTCCCAGACAGCGTTGATCAGCGCAGCCGTCGCGAGATGGATTACACCCTTCTCCGGACCGAGCCAGCGAAATTGCGTGTCTCCTGAGAGCTCCTTTGTGAAGGCTGCAAAGTTCTCCGTGATACTCCGCAGCGTGCGGCCTTCCACATAGCGGAACAGGTATTCCAGCGCGCCGACGCACAGCTGGGTACCGCGGCCCAGCGTAAACGTAAGCCCGTGGCCTTCAAACTCCGAGTCGGTCGACAGAATGCAGTACGCCGCGCTGTAGTCCGGATCCTTGTTGACGGCGTCGGAACCGATCGAAAAGCGGGAAGTAGGAAAGCGCAGGTCGATGGCGCGGGCACGGGTAATCGTAATCTCGGGCAATGGAGGATCCTCGTTCAATTCCCTTGATCTTATCGTTTACTGTCCGTCTATGTAACCCTGCGGCCAAGTCTATTTCAATGGACAATTCTTGCTTCCAGTATCGGCGACGCTGGCGATCATCCACTTCCCTTCGACTCGAACGAGGTTGAACAGGTCCGTCCCGCAGTGGTCCACCTTACCGTCCACCAGAAAGTCGAAGGGTGCCCACACCACCGCAAGGTCGTTGTCGATCCGGACCAGCGGATCATGAATCCGTTCCTCAATCTTCGTCGTCCCGGGTCGTCCAACGCGGTAGGCGAAGACCTCAAACGTCATCTGGCTCGGTTTGCCGTCGCGCATCAACACCATCGACCCGCCGGGCAGAGTCGCGGCCTTAATGGCGACAGCATCTCGCTTCGACATGCCGTCAAACATCGCCTGCACCGGAGCCAGCACCGCCTGCTCCTCCGGGGTCGCAGCATTAAGCGAAGCTGTAGCAGCCGCACCCGCAATCAGCAAAACCAATCTCGTCACACGAAAGATCTTC
>JAYVZU010000186.1:0-5945 GCA_043783075.1 Rhodanobacteraceae bacterium | reverse complement strand
GAAGGAGCAAGCCTGGGCGGAGGCAATGCCGAACGAACAAAAAGCGCTGCAGGCACTGCTCCGGGCGGAGGCTACCTTCCGCAAGATTGAGGTGGCGTTCGGGCAGAAGGGTGGCGGTGGAGGCGGTGGCGGAGGAGGAAGTGCCGGCCGCGATCTGGCCAGTCTCTTCGATCTGGAACTAGACACCGAGAAGAACCAGTACGAGACCGCGCAGACGGGATCGCCAGCCGAGGAGAAGGCAAAAAAAGTGGACGACGCGCTGGCAAAGCTGGACGCACTAGCCAAGCGCCAGGAGGAGATGGCGCAGAAGCAGAATGGCAAGGAGCCCACCTTCCAACAGCGTTGGCAGCAAGAGTTGTTACGCCGCGAGGCTGAGCAGTTGCAAAAGGAAATGGAGCAGATGCAGGGACAGAAGTCCGGCCAGCAAAGTGCTTCCAATTCCTCTGGTTCACAAGGCCAATCTGGTCAGTCCGGATCTTCACACAGCAAGGCTGGACAATCGGGTTCGTCGCAAGGCCAGTCCGGCCAATCGGGCCAGCAGCAGGCCAGCACCAAGGATGGGGGCGCGGATCCTCGGGTGCAGCAGTCTCTGGATCGTTTGAGGGCCGCGAATGAAGCGATGCGCCGTGCCGGAACTCAAGGGCAGCAGGGATCGCAGCAGAGTGCCGAGGAGGCTCGACGCGCGGCGGAGCAGCTGCGTGCGGCGCAGAGTCTGCTAGGAGGCGCACAAAAGGATCAGTCCTCCAGCAAGCTGGAACAGCTGGCGCAACAGGCGGGTCAACTCACGAAGCAGGAGAGCGATCAGGCAGCACGGATTCGCGAGTTGGCTGATAAGTCGAAGCAGATTCCAGAAGGCGGACGAACGGCTGCCCAGATTGCAGAGATGATGTCCGATCGCAACAAATTGGCGGACGACCGGCAGAAGCTCTCGAATGGCCTCGAAAGTCTGCAGCGCGGCATGCGCGACACTGCGAGATCCACGGCGCCGACGCAGCCGGGAGTGTCGTCGAAGCTGCGCGATGCCCTCGGCGGAATGGACGAGACCGATCTGCTGAACCGCACGCAGCGCACCGCAGACTGGCTGCGCAGTGGAATCAATCCAGAGTCCAACGGCACGGAGGCGCAGATCGCGCAGGGTCTGAAGTCGCTCAGCGACCAGATGAAGCAGGCGCAGCAGGGCATTGGCTCCGGCGACGCACAGGGTAAGGGCGGCCAGCGTAAGGCCGGACAGGGGACCGAGACGGCGGCGCTGGATCACGTGGACAAGCTCCGTAGTCAGTTACAGAGCCTCGGTTTACAACGTGGACAGAACCGACCAGCTCAGGGTAACGGTCAGCAACCGGGACAAAATGGTCAACCGGGCCAAAATGGTCAGCAAGGGCAAAGCGGCCAGCAAGGTCAAGGCGGGCAACAAGGACAAGGTGGCGGCCGGCGCGGCGATCAACGTGCAGGGAATGGTGGCGATCTCGCCGGCAATATTCAGCGCAGAGGCGGCGGAACGGGCACGCCGAACTGGAATGTAGATACTGGCGGACAAAAGTATGGGGCGGCCGGAAAGAAAATTGAGAATCCGGATGTCGGTGCGCTGCATGGAGATACCCAGCAGAGGATCGATCAGGGGCTAAGGGAGTTGAACCAGCTTCGATCGCTGGCCAAGAATGATCCGGCGGCGTTAAAGGAGATCGACGATCTCATCAAGTCGATGCAGAAGCTCGACCCGAGCCGCTTCCCCGGAAATCCGGCGATGGTAGAAAAGCTGCACACCCAGGTGCTGAACGACGTGGACAAGCTGGAGTTGCAGCTACGTCGCAACGCCAACGACACGCAGTCCGGACAGGTGCGAACCAGCAAGCCGTCCGTCGTTCCGCCGGGTTATGACAACGCAGTAGCGGAGTATTATCGGCGGCTTGGAAAGGGCCAGTAGCGCCTGCGGAGCAACTCTGCCGGCGCGGTATAATTGGCGATGAAGCGGGAGTAGTTCAGTGGCAGAACGTCAGCTTCCCAAGCTGAATGTCGCCGGTTCGATCCCGGTCTCCCGCTCCATAGTCTCTTCCAGTCGCCGCGCGAGACTACTCCTTAGGCGAGGTCAGACGCCAGCTTTGACTCGCGGCGCGACTGCCGAAAAATATAGTACCCAACCCCATTAATGATCGCCGTTGCTCCGAGAATCTTGACGCCGAAGAGGACCGGGTGCGGAACGTTGATGATCGGGAAGACACTAAGTCCTGCATGAAGGATCGTAACGAGCAAGCCACTTGCAGATGCTGCTTTGAGCCAAAGGCTCGGTGGCTTTCCGAAGCGGTTGCCGACGACGAGCGGAATCAGGAACATCATGCCAAAGTAGATGTCGTACAGGAATGCGGACGTGACGTTGATCAGTTGTAGCGCCTCGTGGGCATCGGCTCCAAACGTTGCCAGCGAGCAGGCAACGACCGCCAATCCAACGATGACGACGATGGAGCGGACCGGCGTTCCAAAACGGGGATGAAGACGGGTAAACCACTCCGGCAGAATCCCGTCCCAGCCTGCGACCATAGGCAGACGGCTGGTTTCAGCGACGATGAGTGCGTATTGGGAGACAACGGTGAGTGCCAGCGCAAGGATCGCTCCACGTCCCAGGACAAGCCCCCAGTCGATACCCGGACCAGACTCTCCACCTGCGAAGGCTGCGGCAAGGATCTGGGGAACGGGGCCGTCAAGATCGATCCTATTGGCCGGGATGTACGTCAGAATGGAGCCGGTTCCGAGGATAAAGATCAGCGCGATGATCGGCGCTGCGAGCCATGCAGACTTCCAGATCGCCGTCGACGCATTGCGAATTTCGCCCGCAAAGACGGCGATCTGCTCCAAACCCGTGAGTCCATTCAACGCCATCTTCGAGAACAGGTTGAGCGACAACAACGTCATCATCGGCATCGTAACAGCAAGCGAGAATGGCGACTGCGGCGAATGGTGTGGGTGCGCTGCTGATGCATGCGGATGGATAAACAGCAACCCCACTAGCAGCACGTTGACCAAAATCATCGTCGCAGTGCCAAAGTGCGAGATGTACTTGCCAATCCGAAATCCAACAATGCAGATGAGCAGGATAATCAGGAACAAGCCGATGTTGAAGCCGTGGATGAGGAACTTGCTCTCACCCATCCACGCGAATTTTGGGCCAAGCGCGTAGGCAAGCGAGGTGGCGGAGAGGATGCCAAGGTTCGATACCGTCAGCAGAGCCCAGAGACCAAAATTCCACCCATTCAGGAACCCGGCGAGCGGCCCGAATGCATGTCGCGTCCACTGGTAAACGCCGCCTTCCTCGGGCCATAACTGCACGCAATAGGTGACTGCGGCAGCGGACGGGAGGAACAACGCGAGGATCGCAGCCAGCCAGAAAACCAGATGGACTCCGCCCATCTTCGCGGCGGTGCCAATCCACGTCACGCCGACCACGAGCAGAATCTGCATCTGCACAAGGTCGTGGAGGCGGAGTTCCTTCTTCAGGTGATGGCCGGCTGTTGGATCGGTCATAAGTGTTTGGAGTTACCCGAGAGTAGCATCCCCAACAGAAACAAACAAAATACAGCACAGATAAATGGGACGAAGAACGGATCAATATAGATAGGACAAATGAAAGGATATGGCTCTATTCCTCTTATCCGTTCTTTATCCCTTTTGTCCGTGCCGTCGTTGTCCTTACGGCTTTGCAATAAACCGATAACCAATACCTCGGACCGTCAGCAGGTGCTTCGGTTCTGACGGATCATCCTCAATGTAGCGGCGCAAACGGACGATAAAGTTGTCGATCGCGCGAGTATCGGTGTCCTCATGAACGCGCCACACTTGCTCCAGGATGTCCTTCCGCGGGACGATCTGGCCTTCGTGGTCGGCAAAGTATCGAAGCAGATCGGCCTCCATCAACGTCAGGTGAGTCGTGCGGTTCGGAGCGATCAGTTCCAAGGTATCGAAGTGAATCTCGCGATCATTGAACGAGTAAAGATCCGATGAGGGCTTAGGTGGTGGCGGCTCGGCTGAAACGGGCCGCTGCCACGACGCGCGACGCAGCATCGACTTCAGGCGAACCAGCAGAATCTCAAGATCGAACGGCTTGGGCAGGTAATCGTCGGCACCGGCATTCAGGCCTTCCAGAATGTCCTGCGGGCTGGACCTCGCGGTCAGCATCAGGACAGGGAAGTAAAGCTGATGCTCGCGCAGCGCACTCACAATCTCAAACCCATCCTTTCCAGGCAGCATCACGTCAAGCAGAATCGCGCCAATATCTTCGGTCGTCTCCAACAGCCACGCCAGCGCTTCCGCCCCATCGGCAAAGTGGCGCGTAAGGTAGCCCTCCAGCTCTAGGTTGAAGAGCAGACCCTGCGCAAGATGTTCTTCATCTTCAACAAGGACGATGAGCGGCGGAGTAGTCATGGCTTCGGCGCGTTGGGGCTAGTTGGATTCCACATCGGATGCGCCGGGTCATTGGCTATGGCAAGCGTCAGCGCGCGGTAGAAGTCATTGAACTTCACAGCGGCATCCCACACGATCGGTGTCGCAAGATCATCCTGCGGCTTGTGATACCGCCTCGCATACCAATCCCGATAGATGCGTTCCTCATCGGTACCGGGGTCGTAGCCAAAGATGAAGCCCGCGATCGGCACTCCAATCCGCACAAAACTGTAGTTATCGGCTCGACTATAAAGGCGGCGCTCGGTCTCGCGGTCAGGCCGCAACTCAATCCCAAATTGCTTCGCGACGGTCTTGGCCGTGTCACCAATCGAGGAGTCAGAAATGCCTTCCATCGTAAGAATCTTCAACGGAAAGATCGGCCGCAACTGGTCAAGATTCAAGTCCGCAACGATGCTTTCTTTCGGAACCGTAAGGTGCTGCGTGTAATAGACCGACCCAAGCAGCCCCTTCTCCTCGCCAGTAAAGATGCCGATGAGTAGCGAGCGTTTTGGAGGGGCAACTCGAACAGTGCAGCCGACCGAAATTACTCCGCAGGCTGGCGGGTCGCCTTCACGCCAAGGCCGCAGCTTGTCCGCCATCTCGATCAGCATCGCAACATACGCCACATCATCCAGCGCGCCGTTGTAAAGGTTGTCGCCCATCACTGGCGTCCCATAGCCGTAGCCATCGAGATGCGCCGAAACCGCAACATACTCAGCCGCGAGCTTTGGGTCAGAGCCCGGCAGAATCGCCATAATATTCGGCGAGGAGATGTCTTTCTCCGTCAGCTTCAGCGTAACGCGAAGCTTCCGAGCCAGCGCCATCGAAGGTAGCGGCAATCCCTTCTCCGCATCCGCGATGATCTTGTAGGCATCGACGCTGGTGCCAGCAAAGAGCTTCGGCGCCCCCTCTGCACTAACCCGCATCGTGAACGGACCCACAGCTGAAGCGGCTCGGGTAGCGCCTTTGATCGTCACGCTGCGGGCGTACGCGGCTGGCCAGTGTGCGGGTTCGATAGCAGCTGGGTTGTCGATTGAGAGAATCGCAACAGCCCCCGACTGCGCCAGCGTGCGAGCACGTTTGGCGGCAAATCCATCCCGGTTGGCAACAGGCAGATTATTGAAGTAAACAACGATCTTTCCATGCAGGTCCAGATCAGCCGGCGCATCGCCATACCCGATAAATACGAGCTGGCCCTCCGTAAACGCAGGCAAATCCGCGCGAGGAACCAGCGTCGTCTCATACAGCAGCGCAAGCGGTGAATATGCCCCGATGGCGTCCACAATCTCAACCGACGAGTGGGCCGTATCCACCTCAACCTGGTGCATCGGCACGCGCTGGAAGTAAGTCCCGTTATCGCCAGCCGGCTTCAGACCGTCAGCCTTGAAGTGTTCTGCGACAAGCTTTGCGGCGCGTTCATACGCTTCGGAGCCGGTGTCTCGGCCCTCCATCGAATCGCTTGCGAAGTCGGTCGTGAGCTTCCACCACGCAGCGGCTTCGGGCGTAGGCGTCTG
>JAYVZU010000185.1:0-17869 GCA_043783075.1 Rhodanobacteraceae bacterium | reverse complement strand
CGGTGTCTCGTTGTCGAAGGCGAAGGCGAGCGGGTCGGTGGGGTCGGGGGATGTTCCAATGTCAACCAGGCCACCCGGAAAGGAGCGGAATCCCACCTCAATCGAAGGTTCCGAATGAGATGGCGCACCCGATTTCTCCCGGTATGCGGGGTGGAGGGGGTTGGTAAAGAGGGCGTGCTTAATGTCGGTGGCGGCAAGTTCCAGGTGCTGCTGCTCGTGTTCGAGACCGAGCGCGATGCGGCTTAGAACGTCAAATTCCTGATCGCCGAGGTCTGCGTCGAGCAAGCGCGCGATGGCCTGGTCGACATGCCCGCGGTAGCCCAGGATGTCGGCCAGCGGTGGGCGCGAGAAGCTGGAGCGTAGATTCTTGGCCGGCATATCGCCAAGCGAGTTGTAATACGAGTTGAACAGCCAGTGGAAGTCCGGGTGGAAGGGCTCGTAGGCAGGGGCAAACGGGGTCAGGACGAATGTCTCGAAAAACCAGGTTGTGTGGGCAAGGTGCCACTTGATGGGCGAAGCCTCTGCACAGGACTGCACCATCATATCTTCGGGCGAGAGCGGTGCGACGAACGCCATGGTCGCGGCTCGGACGAGGCCGAAGCGAGCGAAGAGCGCGGAAACTGCAGCGGAAGCGGTGGACAGGGTAGCCATCGGGTGTAGACCTCGTCTTGCTCGTCGAATTCAAGTTGGATGCTCGCCGAAGTCATTCGGTTGGAGAATAGTGTGCCACGGGAAGGTGAAATTGGTGCGACGTCGTTAAATCGTTTGTAGTTTGCATCTAATGCAACATAAGTGACATTGGGCTTGACCAGGAACATTGCATGGGCAAATACCCAGTGCGCCATCCGGAGTAAACAGAATGCTAACGGTGTTGGAGTATTCGGCCATAAAGACGAAGCAAATGGCCTCCTGGGAGAGCGGCGACTATGCCGTTGTCGGGAATACCTTGCCCTTGATGGCGGAATTGCTTTGCGAGGCCATGGATGTGCGCAGCGGCTGGAAGGTTCTGGATGTGGCGGCGGGGAATGGCAACGCCAGTCTGGCGGCGGCGCGCCGGGGGTGTCGTGTAACCTCCACCGACTACGTGCCGTCCCTCCTTGCAGGTGGACGACTTCGAGCGGCGGCAGAGGGCCTGAAGATTACATTTCAGGAGGCCGACGCCGAGGATCTGCCGTTCGAAGAAGGAACATTTGACGCCGTGATTTCAACGCTTGGCGTTCAATATGCGCCGAATCAGGAGCTCGCCGCCTTGGAATTGATGCGCGTCTGCAAAAAAGGCGGAAAGATTGGGCTGGCTAACTGGACGCCCGCAGGATTCGTGGGGAAGGTGTTCAAGATTGTCGGGAAATACGTCCCTCCGGCGGCCGGCGTAAAACCGGCTTCGGGCTGGGGGACAGAGTTCCGTCTACATGAACTGTTTCGATCAGCAAACCGGATCGAGACGATGCGGCGCGACTTTGTATTTCGGTCGCACTCCACGAGCCGGTGGTTCGAGGTGTTGTCGAACTACTACGGCCCAATGCTGCGGGCAGTGGGCTCGCTCGAAGAGGAGTCGAGGGTTGCGGTCACAGCGGAACTGTTGGAGCTTGCCGACGAATCGAATCTTGCGGACGACGGCACAATGGTGATTCCGAGCGAGTATCTGGAAGTGGTGATTACCAAGTAGTTGCGTCAGGCGCGGTTGAGGAAGTGTGCAAGCCCGTAAGCGGCAGCGGCGGCGGCACCACCGATCAGCGTGGTCTGGATGGCGCTCCGAACAGCTCCCGTGCCAACCAGACGACCCTTGATAGCCCCAAAGCAGGCCAGCGCCAGCAGCGTAATTCCAACCGAAAGCTTCAAGGCGTCGGCGTTGGTGGACAGGATCATATACGGGAAGAGCGGCACGAATCCCCCAGCGATGTAGCTCGCCGCAATGGTGAGGGCAGAGCGATGGGCGCGGTTGGAAGCTGGCTCTTCCAGTCCGAGTTCGAAGCGCATCATGAAGTCGACGTAGGCCTCAGGGTTGGCCTGCAGCGCGTGGAGAACTGGTGTGGCGGCCTCGCGGGAGACCTGATATTTCTCAAAGATCGCGTAGATTTCACCGGCTTCGTCTTCGGGACGGGTGACGATTTCGTTCTTTTCGCGCTTGAACTCCGAGGCGTAGTGTTCGGAGTCTCCGCGAGCGGCGAGGTATCCGCCCAGGCCCATCGCGATAGATCCGGCAGCAATTTCAGCCAGTCCAGCGACCACAACGAGGTGGGCGCTGGCGACGGCGCCTAAACCGGCGGCGAGCGCGAATGGCACTGTGAGGCCGTCGGAAAGGCCGATCACGATGTCGCGAACGGTCTCAGTCGATTGGAAGTGATGCTCGTGGTGCGAGTGATCGTTGGTGTGCGAAGCAACTTGGTGCATCAGCAAAGTTTACCTCACCCAGTTTCAGGCACGAAATGATATCGGCTACCGAGTCTTTCGGTTCGGGATCCCGTCTGTAGAGGTATCAAGCGAGGTTGGGTCGTCATGAATGTACGAACGATTTGCGGTGTCCTGGCAGTGGCACTTGTGGCGATACTGCCGGCAACGGCACAGATGGGTGATGGCACGCAGGCCGTAGCCATGGGCGGCGGTCGTATGGTTCGCGGAACCGTCACGGCGGCGACCGCTGAACATTTGACCGTCAAGAACGAAGCGGGCGAAATCTACGACGTCGTGCTGACGCCGAATACCCAGGTACGCAAGGGTCGCGACCCGATGAAAGCGGCCGATATCCACGCGGGCGACGCCGTCGGTGCAATGGGCGAGATGGACCCGGCGAAGAAGTCAGTGCACGCGCTTATGGTGATGGTCGTCGACGCCGAGCAAGTGAAAAAGGCTCGCGAGGCCATGGGCAAGACCATGATTGCCGGGACTGTGACGGCGATTGACGAGTTGAAGATCACCGTAAAGCGGACGGATGACGTGATGCAGACGATCCTGGTCGATGAAGATACGTCGTTCCGCAAAGGTGGACGAGGGTTGGGCATGGCGCTCGGTGCGGATGGTATGGGCGGCGGTTTCGGCGGGGGACGCGGACCTCGGGCAGGTGCTGCTCAGGCGGCGGCTCCGCCAGCAGATGGTGGCGAGAGTGTCACACTGGCCGACATCAAGGTGGGCAACGTGATCGCAGGAACTGGGGCGATCAAGAACGGAATCTTTGTACCGACACAGCTCGCGATCAGCGATCCGGCGGCGCAGCAGCAGCGGCGCAGACGCCCGGATGGCACGCCCGGAACAGCAACGACAACGCCCCCAAAGACTGGGACGGAGCCGAAATAGTGAACAGGAAAATGGGCTGGATGTTGGTGGCAGTGGCCGGATCGGCACTGCTGGCGGGAGTTCGCGTCTCTGCAGCACAGACGCCGGAAGCTCCGGCTGCCGCGCCACAAGCACCGGCCGCCACGTCTGCCGGCGGCACGATTCACGGCACGGTGAAGGCTGGCACAGTTCCCCTCCCCGGCGTTGCGATTACGGCGACGAATACGCTGACCGGCAAGAAGTACGCCACGACAACCGACGTCGACGGCAAATACGCAATGACGATTCCGAAGACTGGCCGATACGTGGTTCGCGCGGAGCTGGCCGCATTTGCCGCCCTGACCCATGAGGTTCGGATTACGGCGGAAGCGGCAGACCAGAGTACGGAGTTTGCCCTGCAGCTTGCGTCGCGATTAGCTGCCCAGACGCAGGCGGATGGGCAACAGGCCACCGGAGCAGCGGCTACATTGCGTAGCCTCGGAACGCAGGCGTTGAGCGTCGCGACAGGCGAGACGGGACTCGAAGATGCGACTACCGGCGCAGGCAATGCGGGTGCGGCGCTGCCGTCGCTCGCGGGCCTCAGCGATTCGCCCGGAGCTAGCGATGCCAGTGACTCGGTGGCCGTGAGCGGGCAGCAGGGGACGACCAATCCGCTGGCAAATATGAGCGAAGACCAACTGCGGGATCGCATGACCAACGTAATCGACCAGGTACGCGCGCAGGGTGGCTTGACCGCCGATCAACAGACCGCAGTAGTGAGCATGCTGGGCGGAATTCTCGGTGGCGGAGGCGGCTTTGGTGGACCAGGTGGAGGCGGGCCGGGCGGCGGTGGACGCGGATCCGGTGGCTTCCGGAACTTCAACCCCGCGCAGCCACATGGAAATATCTTTTATCAGGGTGGGAATAGCGCGCTGAACTCGGCACCCTGGTCGCCCACGCTGAAGCCGCTTACGAACCCCGCTGCCTACTCGAACCGTTTTGGCGTCAGCCTTGCCGGCACACCATACATTCCCGGGCTGACGAAGCCGGATACCCGGCAGTTCGTATTCATCAACGTAACGGGGCAGAAGAACCTGAATGCCTTTCTGCCCAACCCGGTAAGGGTTCCAACCCTGCTGGAGCGCGCCGGAAATTTCTCGCAGTCGTTCCAGGAGGTCAACGGCGTACTGACTCCGGTGACTCTGATCGATCCGAAGACTGGACTTGCGATCGTCGGCAACAAGCTGACGAACTCCAGCATGGGTCTTTCACCGGCCGCGCTGGCCCTGCTGACCTACTATCCGGGCTGCAACATCAACTGCACGTCGACGGACCCGACGGTTTATAACTTCCAGACGATCTCGAACGCTGGGTCAAATAACTTTGCTATCAACTCGCGGTATCAGCGGCAGCTCGGCAAGGCCGCAGCAGGCGGCCCGTTCGGCGGGTTTGGCGGTGGCGGAGGTGGTGGTCAGCGCGGACCAAGGCAGAATCAGAATGCGCCGCCAGTATTGCGCCAGAGCATCAACGCGAGCTACAACTTCTCGCATTCGGCCAGCGATAATCGCAACATCTTTCTGCCGCTCGGTGGAGCAACTTTCAGCAACGGCTATCAGGTGACTGCGGGATATACCCTCAGCTATGGACGGCTGTCGAACAATCTGTCGCTGAGCTGGAACCGTTCGAGTGGCCAGACGCGCAACTACTTCACAGACACCGCGAATAATCCGACCGCAACGTCCGGGATTTCGGTGCCGAATCAGGCTTCGAGCTTTGCCGATCCCAAGTTCTACAACGGCTTACCATCGATCAGCATTACGAACTTCGCGGGGCTATCGAACGCCATACCCAGCGAGACAACCAACCAGACAATCAGCTTCTCCGACTTCTTGTCCTGGCGGCGTAAGACCCACAACTTCCGCTTCGGCGTTGACGTTCGGCGCGTTCACGCAGACTCTATCGGCGGACAGAATCCGCTGGGTCGGCTGCAGTTTACGGGATTCGAGACCAGCTCGGCATTCGCCGACTTCCTGCTCGGCCTGCCGCAGACGACCGCGATTCAGGCAGGGTTGAACAAGATCTATCTGCGCGAGAATGTCTTCGATCTATACGCCAACGACGACTTCCGCGTGATGCGAAACGTAACGCTGAACTACGGCATTCGCTACGAGTATTTTGCGCCGTATACCGAGAAGAATAACCGGCTCGTGAATCTGGACACCAACGCAAACTTCACGGCCGTAGAAACCGTAACGCCGGGTGCAAACAGCAAGTTCAACGGAACGTATCCCGGCGGGTTGGTAAATCCGGACCGCACGATGTTCTCGCCGCGATTTGGCTTTGCCTACTCGCCCAAGTACAAGTGGACGAAGAGCCTGGTGGTGCGCGGCGGCTACGGCATCAACTACAACACCGGGCAGTTTGGAACATTCGCGAAGTCGATGTCATTCCAGCCGCCGTTCGCAGTCACACAAACCAACGTGGCACCCACTGCTACTACCACCGGAACGTCCGGCTGCGTCGCGACGACCAAGACCACATCTGCAAACATCACGCTGGCCAATGGATTTGGCTGCTCCACCGGCAACACCATCCAAAACAACTACGCCGTGGATAAAAACTACCGGCTCGGGATGGTGCAGGTCTACAACCTGAATCTGCAAAAGACACTTGGCGCCAGCATCGTGCTAAATCTCGGCTACAACGGCTCAAAGGGTAGCAATCTGGACATTGAAGGCTCGCCGAACAGCACCCCAGCCGGCACCACGATTCCCGGCGTCAGTGCGTTCAACTACGAGACTTCCGTCGCGACCTCACACTCCAACCAGTTGGTCATGAGCCTGCAACAGAGGCAGAAGAAAGGCATCGCGCTCGGGGCCACTTACACCTACTCGCACGCGATTGATAACGCATCCTCAATCGGTGGATCGGGCGGGTCGACGGTGCAGAACTTCTATCGGCTGGACCTCGAAGAAGCGAACTCAAGCTTCGACCAGCGACACCTGCTGAGCGGGACGTGGGTGCTGGAACTTCCGTTCGGACCAAACCGTGAATTTCTAAACAAAGGCGGATTCTGGGCGAAGAATCTCGATGGATTCTCTCTGAGCGGCGCGTTCAACTTCGGCACGGGAAACTACTTTACGCCGCAGTATTCGGGCACCATCGCCCAGGCGGCGGGCGGCGGCAACTATACGCAGCGACCGAATCGCGATTTTACCCAATCGACCAAAGGGTCCGGCAAGTTGAAGAGCTACTTCAATACGGCAGCCTTCGTTGCGCCAACGGTAATCGGCGGCGTAACGCAGTATGGAACGGCCTCGCGCAACTCGATTGAAGGCCCTGGTACCGTCTCGACCAACGCGACCCTTTCGAAGACGATTGCGATGAAGGGGACGCAAAATTTTGAGGCTCGCGTGACCGCCAACAACGTCTTCAACACCGTGCAATACAGCGGCATCAACACAACGCTGAACTCGCAAACCTACGGCCAGGTGACGAGCGCGGCGGCGATGCGGTCACTGCAGGTGCAGGCTCGGTATCGGTTCTAAAGAGCAAACAAAGCTTGGCTAGGATAAGAGCGAAAAAGACGGGATTGGAAACAGGCAACGGCTTTTTTATGAAGGCAAGTGCGGAGAGTTTGATGATGCGGCGAATTGTTGCAGCGGTGATGAGTGGGACGCTTGCGCTGGGAAGTCCCGCGAGCGCGCTGGCGCAGCAGCAGGATGCGCAGGGACAGACCTATACCTTCAAGGCGACGACGAATATCGTGCTGACTAACGTGGTTGTGCGCGATAAAAAGACCGGTGCGGTCGTAAAAGATTTGAAGGCAAGCGACTTCACCATCATCGAAGACAAGACAACGCAGAAGGTGTCGAGCTTCGACTATCAGGCCGTGGATCAGGCGGCTGTGCTGGCGGAGAAGTCGACCGTCACCGGCAAGGCGACGATTGCAGATTTGCTGGAGCACAACCTCGCCGCCAGTCCGCAGCAGCTCCGCGATCATCGCCTGATTGTCGTCTTCTTCGACCTCAGCTCCATGCAGGATGAAGACGTCGACCGCGCCGTCGATGCAGCCAAGGACTACGTAAACAAGCAGATGGCTCCGGCGGATCTGGTCGCTCTGGTCAGCATGTCGACCGGGCTGACGATGGATCAGGATTTTACGTCCGACAAGGCTACCCTGATCAAAAAATTGTCGAAGTACAACGGCACCGACTCCACAGGATTTGCAGCAGGCGGGACCGGTTCGACCGATGGCTCCAGCGACGATGCCTCAAGCTTCTCCGCAGACGATAGCGAGTACAACAGCCTGAACACAGATCGCGAGCTCCTTGCAATTCGCGCGATTGCCAAGAGCCTCGAACGCGTCGATCAGAAGAAGTCGATGCTGTATTTCTCCGGTGGCCTGTCGCGGAACGGCATCGAAAATCAGGCCAGCCTGCGTGCCGCGACCAACGAAGCCGCGAAGGCCAACATGGCAATCTACAGCGTGGATACGCGAGGCTTGCAGGCCCTGCCTCCAGTGGGCGATGCGAGCAAGGGCAGCCTGCGTGGAAATGCTGCCTACAGCGGTAAAGCCGTCACAGCGCAGTTCAACGCCAACTTCGCCTCGCAGGAGACACTCGGCACTCTGAGCGCCGACACCGGGGGCAAGGCCTTCTTCGATTCGAACGACTTCGCACCCGCTTTCCAACAAGTCCAGCACGATACCGAGGCGTATTACATCCTCGGCTTCAAGTCGTCGAACCAGGCGCAGGACGGCAGCTATCGCCACCTTTCGATCAAGGTGAATCGTCCGGATGTTGCAATCACCTATCGCCCCGGCTACTACGCTCCAGCCGACTTCAAACACGCGAAGACCGAGGACCGCGAACTCGCACTCAGCGAGCAGCTTCGCAGCGATCTTCCGGCGACCGACGTGGCTCTCTACCTGCAGGCACTCTACTTCCGGCAGAACGAAAACCTGTTCTATGTCCCCATCAGCCTGGTGGTGCCGGGGTCGCAGATCCACTTCATCAGCGGCAAAGAAGATAAGGCCAACATCGACGTGATCGGCCAGGTGAAGAACTCGCAGGGCATCACAGTGGGCAACGCGCGAGACACAATCAAGCTGTCGCTCGACCCCGCAGTGAATGCCAAGCAGAAGAATATTCAGTACTCGACCGGCTTCACTCTTGCGCCGGGCAAGTATCACCTGAAGTTTCTGGTGCGCGAAAACCAGACCGGCAACATGGGCAGTTTTGAGACGGATCTCAACGTCCCGGACATGAAGAAGGTGCCGCTGAAGCTCAGCTCCATCGTCCTTGCCAGCCAGCGGGTCGCGAATACGACCAAGCCCGTGCGCGGCACGACCGTAAGCCCGCTGGTGCGCGACGGGCTGGAATGGGTGCCAAATATTCCGCACGTCTTCCGCCAGGATCAGCACCTTTATTTTCTCTACGAGGTCTACGATCCCGCCCACCAGAAGGCTGACGCACCTCTTCCAGCCACCGGGCCTGGCTTGGAACGGCGAGTGCCGTTGAGCGGCATCCATGTGCTCACCAGCATTCAGTTCATGCTGAACGGCACGAAGGTCTACGAGACGCCGCTGGTCGAAGCGACGACAATCAACAGCCCGGATCGCGGGGCGGTAGCGTTCCAGTTCGACGTGCCGCTTACGCCGTTGAAGCCCGGAACCTACGTCTGCCAGATAAATGTAATCGACGATGCAGGCGGCAGCTTCAGCTTCCCAAGGCTTGCCCTGCGGATCACTCCACCGGCCGGAACCCCGCCAGCGGATGCTGCACCCACCGCTCCCGCTGCCGTGGCACCGGCGAACTAAGGAACTGTATTGACAGGGGTTGTTGCGGAGAGGAACATAAGTACAAGCTCCCCAGGGAACTCGCCGCAGACGGTGGGCGCGGCGGGAGGTCGTCTATGATCAACAATCGTTGTTTCGCTTCGCTACTCACCCTCGCAGTCCTAAGTAGCGTAACTGCCGCGAACGCGCAGCAACCCGCGCGTGACGAAGCCGTGGAACGCGCGCTACGCCACGCTACGCCAGAATGGGCCATGATTGGGCCGCATATGCCAAATTCCGAGACCGCAACGGCAGAAAAACTCGCCGAGGCTGCCGACGTCTTGCGCGCACGCCGAATGCAGGAAGATGCGCTGGACTACTACCGCTATGCGCTAAAGCGCGGCGGCGAGGTAAGCAAGCTGGAAAATGACATCGGCGTCACTCTCCTGGAGCTTAACCGCTTTCCCGAAGCTCGAATCGCATTCAAAGCCGCAGTGAAAGCAACTCCAAAGTATGCACAGGGTTGGAACAATCTGGGTGCTGTAGAGTATGTCGCAGGGAACCCGAAGGCGGCGCTTGGAAATTATCTGCGAGCCGTGAAGCTCGACAAGAAGTCAGCCGTCTTCCACGCGAATCTTGGAACAGCATACTTCGAGCTGAAAGACTTCGAGAGCGCACGAGCAGAATTCTCAAAGGCAGTGAAAATCAATCATGGGGTCTTCCAGGAGGGCGGCTGGGCCGGGGTTCAGGCGCATGTGCTCTCCACCAGCGACCGTGGGCGGTACTGCTTTGAGATGGCCAAAATGGCGGCCGGCCTGCACGATGTCGACAACGTGATTCGGTGGCTGGCGCGGTCCAGCGAAGCCGGGTTCAACGTGAAGGATGAGATCGCGGGTGACAAGGACTTCAACCCCTATCGCAAAGACCCACGGATCCTGATGGCGATTCGGAATGCACACGCCCTCCGGACCGGGCAGATCGCAGATTCGGGACTCGCCGAGCCCGCACCCCAGACCCCGTAACGTCCCTTATTTATAGGGGCAGTGGCGGCAGTCCGAATTGCAGCAAAAGCCGCGCTTGAGGTGGTACACCGCTGTAAAGACGAGGTATGGGCCGTCGAAGTAGAAGTCTTCGGGGGCTAACTCGGTCGGCTTAATCGGCGGCGTGGAAGATTCAGACATAGCTAAAACAATCGTAACGCGGCGGCTTCAGGTTGCGTGCTTGGGTCGGTGGGAACCCAAGCCTCAGGGGCGATTGATAGGGCTGACTCTTCGGTTATCAATACACCGTTGCGGATGCGGATCTGCCGGCCCGGGACGGCAGAGGTTCGGGGGCCGGGGACGACGATTCCAGCGAGATTCATGGGATCGGCTCCGGCTACGGTGATCTCCTGCAAGGATTCGACGCGGCGTGTGAGACGGAGGGATTCGACGGCCTCCGGCAGCGCAAACTGCTCACCACCGAAGCCGGAGACGAAACGACCGCCACGGATCTCTCCGCGAGCTTCGAGTCGGCGCAGAATGTTGAGTAGATCGCGCCACTTGGGGGCGTTGGATTCGCGCTCGAGGAGATCGCGGAACAGTACGCCATAACGTTGGAGCAACATACGCGCGGCAGATTCGTGGGCTGCGTCGGCCTGACGCGCCTTCGCGATGGCCGTAGCCTGACGTTCGGCCGGTGTGATGCGGGTCGCGGGTGTGGGTTCGGCTTCGTCGCAGAGGAGCGACCAGCGGCCAGCGGTGGTGCGGGCGGCAGTCCGTCTATTGTCAGCGGAGGCGGCTTTACGCCGAGGGTCCATCATGCCGCGGAGTTGGTCGAAGCCGTCAGCGGAGGCAAGGCCCGCAGTGGCGAGTTCCCACAACGCGTGTTGGGTTTGCTGGCGCGTAAGCGAGAGGATACGCTGCAAGTCGTTTGAGAAACAGGCGCCGCGCTGGCGGAGGATGGCACGGACTGCGATGGCGTCGGCGCTGAGGGCCAGGGCCAGAGTGGCATCGTCGACGGAGTGGTCGGCAAGCGCGTGCGGCAGCCAATCGGCTGACTCGCGGACGAAGAACGTGATAGGCGCGGCGTTAGTGGGGATAACGCGGCGCGGCGCAGAGCCTTCGCCAACTGCCCAGGCGGGGTGCGGCGATACCCGACCCCAGCCGATAGCTCCGGAGAGACAGAGTGCGTCGAGCCAGCGGGCATCGTAGTCGGCCACCCGCGCGGGGAGTAACGTGCGCTCCCACTCCACTGCGGGTGCTTCGAAACCTTCGAGCTGCGACAAGGCTTGCAGGAGACCCTCTTCCCCAGCCAGCTGCGTCTGCGGTGCGAGGTGTTGCCAACCCAGCAGCCAGCGCATGTAGACAGCCGGAGTGACAGGCTCGACCTGCTTGCGGAGTGTGCCGAGCGTGAGCCGGTGGATGCGCTGCAGGATGCGGCGCTCACACCACTCCGTTTCGAGATCGTCCTCGGTGGCGGGGTGCTCGAAGGCTCCGCGCAGCAACAAGCCTTGCATCTCCATGGCGAGAAGGGCCTTGAAGAGATCTGGCGCGGCGACGCCGGTGCACAAGGACAGATTGTTCGCGGAGACAGGTCCAAGGATTTGTAACCAACCTTGAACACTCTTCGAGATGGCCTCCGTATTTGTAACTGGATTGGCAGCTTGAAAGATCGACGCTGCGACTTCAATACGCTCAGCAGCCACCCAGCAGGGCGTGCCGTTCAGGTCGACCGTTTCAACTCGGGCGTTTCGAGTTAGGCGCTCGTAGAAGATGGGCCAGTCGGCGGCTTTATCGGTATCGATGAACTTCAGGGGTAAGAAGCAAAGCGAGAGCAGCAGGTCGTGGAGTTCGTGCTCGTCGCGGAGGTCGGGCCAGAGCTGGGAACGGACGGTGTTGATCGCGGCTTGGTCTAAACACGAGGCTTCGCCGTTAACCGTGGAAGGCAAGCCGCGACGGAGCGTAGTGGCGCGGGCTCGGCGCTCCTCGGTCCCAGCCTCGTCAAGGTACGCGTAGGGCATCGCGTTGATCAGTTCGTGGGCGAACTGCGATGGCGTAGGCGTGTCGACCGCAAGGCAGCGAATAGTCCCGTTGTCGATGCCGCGCAGGATTTCGATGAGGCCTTCGAGGTCCATCGCCTCGCCAAGCACATCCTTCATCACCTCGCGGACGAGAGGGTGGTCGGGGATCTGGATGTCGCCGACAATGGTCTCGAAGCAGGCTGCGGCTTGCGGAAAGACATTGGCCATCAGATCGTCGGAGCGTGTGCGCTGGATCTGCGGCGCGATGCGCTTCCCTTTCGACATGCGCAGCAGTTGGAGACTCCGTCCGGCGGCCCAGCGCCAGCGGTTCTTGAAGATCGGCGACGCGATGGAGGCTTGCTCCAGAAGGTCTTTGGCGGTGTGCTCCGTGAGGAAGCGGAAGACGTCGGCGAGCGGGAAGCTGTGCTGCTCGGCGAGCGAGATGTTGATGCCATTGTCTGTAGCAGCCGCCTGTAGCTCGAAATTGAAGCCCCGACAGAAGCGTTTCCTCAGCGCGAGGCCCCACGCCTTGTTGACGCGGCCCCCGAATGGCGCGTGCAGGATGAGTTGCATACCGCCGCCGTCGTCGAAGAACCGCTCCGCGATGATCGTGGTTTTGGAAGGAACGGCACCAAGAACGGCTCGGCCGGCGACGATGTACGCGATAAGCTGCTGCGCCCCCGAACGGCAGACTCCGGTCTCGGTCATCAGCCAGATGATCGTGTCCGCGACCTGCGGGTGGATGTGCAAGTCCTGCGGCGAGACATCGCCAGTACGGGCGCTGATCTCTTCGCGCAGGTCCCCAACACCGTCGGATAGGATGGCCGTGCGTTGCGGGGCTTCACCTTCCCAGAACGGGATGCTCGGCGGTGCGCCATGGGCGTCTTCCACCAGTACTCGTCCGACCGATTCAACCTTCTGGATGCGCCAACTGGAGTTGCCAAGCAGCACTACATCGCCGGGGGAGGAGTCGACGGCGAAGTGCTCGTCGAGCGTGGCAATTTGTACCCCTTCCGGTTGCAATATCACGCTGAAGATGCTGGTGTCAGGGATCGCGCCGCCGTTCGAGATGGCGATCATCCGGGCTCCTCGACGCGGGTGCAGAACCCCCTGCACGCCATCGCGGAGGAGGTACGCGCCGTAACGTCCCCGGCTGGATTCGATACCTTCGTGAAGCAGGTTGAGCAGTTCCTCAAAGTGTTCGCGCGTGAGATCGCGGTACGGATAAGCGCGACGCAGAACGCCGAAGAGCCCGTCTTCCTGCCATGGCTCGGCGCCACAGCAAGCCACAATTTGCTGCATCAAAACATCAATCGGCGAGTCTGGAATTTGTAACTGATCCAGTTCGCCGGCGCGCATCTTGCGGATCAGCGCGGCTTGCTCCATCAGGTCATCGCGTGTGGTAGCGAAGAAGCGGCCCTTGGGGATAGCTCCGCGCCAGTGGCCAGCGCGGCCCACGCGCTGCATGGCGACTGCGACGGCGCGCGTGGTGTTGATCTGGCAGACAAGGTCGATGTCGCCGATGTCGATCCCCAACTCCAGGGAAGCCGTCGCTATCAGAATCTTGATATCGCCGTTCTTCAGGCGCTGTTCCGCATCGAGCCGCAGTGCTCTGGAGAGCGAACCGTGGTGCGCGGCGACGTGCTCCAGGCCAAGCCGGTTGGAGAGTTCAAACGCAATTTTTTCGACCAGTCGCCGGGTGTTGACGAACACCAATGTGCTGCGATGTTGCTCCGTGATGGCGGCCAGTTTGTCGAAGATCTCGGTCCACATCGCGGTCGTCGCGACGGAGCCGAGTTCGTCCGACGGAACCTCAATCGCAAGGTCGAGATGACGCCGCTGGCCCACCTGCACGATCTTTGCCGGAACCCGCGATGGCCCGACGCCGGTCAGAAAGTCAGCAACCAACGTAATGGGATTTTGCGTGGCGGAGAGGCCGATGCGTTGCGGAGCCTCGGCCAATCCGGTCAGGTAGCCGCCCGGAGTGAGGTGGTTTTCGCCGCAGACCAGGGCCTCCAACCGCTCCAGCGAGAGTGCCAGATGCGCGCCGCGTTTATCGTCGGCCACAGCGTGGATTTCGTCAACGATGACGGTACGGACCCGGCGGAGATTCTCGCGCGACTTCCCTGCCGTCAACAGAATATAAAGCGACTCCGGCGTCGTGACGAGGATGTGCGGCGGGTGCCGGAGCATCTGTGCACGGTCTTTGGGCAAGGTGTCGCCGGTGCGAACGCCGGTGCGAATCTCGGTACTCAGGTAGCCGCGAGCAAACGCCAACGCCTGGATCTCGGCGAGCGGGCCGTCCAAATTCTTCTGGACGTCATTGGAGAGCGCCTTGAGCGGCGAAATATAGACGACTTCGGTAGTCGGCGAAAGGGTTCCGGCGATGGCCTTCCGCAGCAGTTGATCGATACAGACCAGAAACGCAGCCAGAGTCTTACCACTTCCAGTCGGAGCAGAGATCAGCGTCGTCTCCCCTGCAAGAATATGCGGCCAGCCAGCCTCCTGCGGTTCCGTCGGGGTGCCAAACTTCGAGACGAACCACTCCTGCACGATGGGGTGGGCCCACGCGAGCGACGGTGGCGCGAATGTCTCGGGAACTGGTGCCTCGACGAGCATAGGGTGATTGTAGCGTGTTCGCCTGATCTTCGCTCTGGAAAAAACTTGGGCGACACCGGAATATCCGGCACCGCCCAAAATTTCAGCACATACTCCCTACATCTTGCAGAATGCGATCTGATCGAACAAGTCGCTCGGGCCGCCATCGCCTGTGGTTAGCAACACCTGCACCTCAAGCGTCACGATGTAGGCGCAAGGTGCGAGGGAACCGACCGTCCAGCCGCTCGGAGTTGCGTTTCCGAACCGCTGGCCGGCGACGGCTGCTGGCAGGGTGAAGGCGAACGGTCCGCCCGGCCCTGTCATGCTGACAGTGACTGCGCCCAGGTTGGGATGGCCGGCAGTGAACTGCACGGTCAGGCTGTTGGTAAGTTCAGTACAGGGCGCTGCCTTCAGCTCCGCAATGTCCAGCAAGTAGACACCGAGTTCGCCGTTGGCAATGCCGCCACCCCAGTACGGATGGTGGTCCTCCGCGTCGTACAGCGTGTTATCGACAGCCGCGCGTGCGCATTCGCCGGCGATGATCGCGGAAGCCGGATTGCCAGTCTCGCGAATCCACATGCGGATGCCGTAGATACGATCGCTCGCCAACTGACCACCAGAGAGGGCCCCTCCGCCCGAAAGTCCGGTGAGATTGACCCTTGGCCACGCGTTCAGGCTGGTCGTAATCAATCCGATCATGTTGCCGTTGGCTGCAAAGTTTCCTGCGGCGCTGAAGACGTTATTCTGCTGCGGAACCTGGATCCAGCCGTCGCCCGTTACAGACGGGACTATGATGCCAGGGTTAGGTGGTGTGTTGACAATGACCGGCTTGGTCTTCACCGGATTCGGATCGCCCGGGAAGGCCGGCGCGTAGACCTCGATCTTGCCGATTTCAACTGCTGAAATCTGCGCGAGACCGACCTGCGTGTAGGCTCCTACGGCCGTCACATCCTTTACCTCAAACATATACTCAAGGGGTTGGAAGTTGAGCTGTTGGGCGAGGATACCGTTCAAGCGGACGTTGCTGTAAAACGCGCGGTTGTCGCTTGTATGGCCGTTTGTGGCGGTATTCACGAATCCATTGGTGAAGTCATAACCGCCTAGATTCGTAAAGGCGCTTAGGACCGTGGGGTTCTGGTTTGGTCCTTTGGGAACGCAGATATCGACACAGAAGCATGGCCCGCGATTGTTGCGATCGCTGGCTCGTGCGCGATCGGGTGGCTCGGCCAACAGGACGGAGCCGCCCAGGGTTTCGACACGGAAGTAAATGTCGGGACCGCCGAAGAGCTCGATGTTGATCGATGGGAAGATGGTCTTCTTGAACGCCGCAGCGGCATAGTCGATGCGGAAGTGGCCGGTTCCATCCGTGACAGCGCTGCCCAACGGGTCGTCCTGCAGCCAGTCGCGATCAAACGCGAAGACCCGGACGCCGCCAAGGGGCGCTTTGGTGTCGCAGATGGTAATGTGCCCGCATATGGTCCATGCGCCGAAGCGGCCGCGGATGTGGCACCAGTAGCGATACGGAATGCAGTACTCCCACGCCGCTACGAAACCCTGTTCCGTGGCGCGCCACTGGGGTTGCAACGTGGTAATCGAAAATTGAATCGGACTTGGGGGAGTCGGAGTCGGTATGCGGTGGGGGACGGTGCCGCAGTAGACATCTATTTCAAACGCTTCGCCGGAGTACTTTTGATCGGGTCCCAGGCTGAAGATGAACTTACCGTCTGCATCTGTCTCTACCTCGGCGATCAACGAACCTTGTCTGCTGGCTTCGTCGCTGATGATCTCGAAGGTATCTTTCGGTTCTGCGCTTGCTCGTTGGGTTATCTCTCGGGTGGCTCTGTAGAGCCGTACTTTGACTCCCGAAAGGGATTCGCGACATTCCTCGCATAGAAAGCCGCACAATTTGCCAATAAATTGGTACTGGGCCATGGCATTCCTTCTCTCTGCCAATTCACATGTTTTTCGGTCGCGTTCCTTTCATTGTCATTTGAATTGACACGCGAACTTTAGTCGCGGGTGAACCGCGTGTCAACCTCTATGTTCAATAAATTCAAGCGAATACACACGCTATGAGGGCTGCGATGCGCGCTCGAGACGCCATAAGAATACAAGCAAGAGCAAACGAAGACGATCCGATGTGATGAAGCTCACAGTTTGCGTCAGGAGAGGAAACTGACGTCACTGGGCGAACATTACCCTCCCCAATCTTTACTAGAAGAGGCCGAATTGGGCGTAGACAGGGGATGTCCATGCCGGGGACGAGAAACTACGAATTGCTGTGACATTCCCACTTGCTCCAGACGCAAACACAGAGATTGATGGCTCGTAGGTCGTACCCGTGGTACCCGTCGACGGCGTCAATACCTGTGCATAGAGGTTACCCACCCCGTCGACCAGCAAGCCACCGACGCCAGCCAATCCAGTGTTAGTACCTGAGATCGACTTCATCGGAGTTGCAAATCCCGAAGCTCCGGGCGCAAATTCAAAGATCGATGATGGCTGCGCTGGTGCGGAAGTCTGTGTCAAGTAACCCGCTACAAATAGATTGCCATTCGGGTCTATCGCGATTCCTGACGGACCATACAAATTCGATGTGCCGACTCCCGTGATCATGTGATCTGGGGCCACATTGCCCGTTGCGGTCGGAGAGAAAACAAGCACCGATCCAGTACCGAAAAGTCCACTCGTAACGTAGATTTGACCTGCGGTATCTATTGCGATTCCGTTGATCTCAACGATTTGCGTTAGTGAGCCAGTTATTATTCGCGTCGGCGATCCAGGCCCGGGTCCATAAACGATAATTCGATCATCCGCTCCTATGTAAATATTTCCCTTGGAGTCGAACGTCAGTTCCCCTGGATTCAAGAATGAGGCCGTCGCAGCTAAAGTAATCGTCCGTATGGGCGTGGCCAATCCCTTCGAGCCGGCCGCATAAACCAGAATTTCAGAGATGGTCGTGCGACCGCCGACATAGATCAATCCATTACTATCTGTGCCAACCGAAAGTACCAAAAGATTGGCGGGAAGACTCAGGCTAGCTGTGGGCTGGGCTATGCCGCTCGCCGAAGCCGAGAATTGCATGACCGAACCTGGACCGGATAAGTTCGACTCCTCCGCAACGTAAATCTCGCTTGCAGCTACTGGACTTGCAGGGTTCGGCAAAATAGTTCTGATACCACTACCACAACCGCTGGTTACCATAACGCATGTGAGGTATATCGTGGCCCGGATTGTACGGC
>JAYVZU010000184.1:0-1961 GCA_043783075.1 Rhodanobacteraceae bacterium | reverse complement strand
TTAGGCTGATTCCGCGGAGTGAGTTAGGACGGGAGAAGCCGGTCGAGCATCACACAGTGGAATCTGTTCGACGATCTCGATGCCAAACCCCTGCAACGCTGGAACGTGGGTTGGGGTATTCGTTAGAAGGCGAATCTTGTGGATCCCCAGATCCGAAAGTATCTGTCCGCCCAGACCTACCTGGCGAAGGGTTCTCCCGGTGCGATCTTCGCTACGCTCGCGCGACCGCTGTTCCTTCTGGAAGACGATGCGATTGGGGTCGGTATGGCGGTCGATCGCAAAGCCTCGCGTGCCGCTGTGCAAGTAGACAAACGCTCCTCGGCCAGCTTTGGCGATTGCACACAGCGATCCGTCGATCAGCTCACGGGAATCGCCGATTCCGAATACATCTTCGGCCAGTGAGTGCGTGTGGACGCGGACCAGCGACGGTTCATCCCCAGTCACGTCGCCCATCACCAACGCCACGTGAGACTCCCCGCCGTCGACTTCGTTCTCGTACGCGATCATGCGAAACTCGCCGTACGGCGTCGCGATCGGAGCCTCCGCAACCCGATGGATATACCGTTCATTCTGCAGGCGATAGCGAATCAGGTCGGCAACTGTCAGCATCAGCATGTCGTGTTGCTTGCAGAAGTCGATCAAGTCGGGAACCCGAGCCATGGTCCCGTCCTCGTTCATAATCTCGCAGATCACTCCTGCGGGAACCAATCCGGCCATGCGCGCCATGTCGACGGAAGCTTCGGTCTGTCCGGCGCGCACCAATACGCCGCCTTTACGAGCCCGCAGCGGGAATACGTGGCCGGGCCTTGCGAGGTCGTTCGCAGTGGACCTTGAGTCGATGGCGACCCGGATTGTGTGTGCCCGGTCCGCAGCCGAGATACCCGTGGTGACACCTTCCCGGGCTTCGACCGACTCAGTAAATGCCGTCCCGAACCGGGAGGTATTGTCCTGGGTCATGGGCCCGAGGCGCAGGTAATCGGCACGTTCTTCAGTAAGCGTCATGCAGATCAGCCCACGGCCAAACTTTGCCATGAAGTTGATCGCTTCGGGCGTGACAAACTCAGCCGCCAAGGTGAGGTCACCCTCATTCTCGCGGTCTTCATCGTCCACCACCACTACCATCTGGCCGCTCTTAATGGCCGCAATTGCTTCAGGAACCGTCGCGAACTTTGCCTTTTGATCACTCATACCATTTTTGAGGATATCAGCCTGTCTACCGGCTGGTCTCATTTTGACGCCAGTTCCGGTTCATCCGACGAAAACGCCGTCTCCAGAGAGACGGCGTTTGATTCAGAACAAAAGCTTGGACCGAAGGTCTACAGAGTGGACTCGATTTCAAAGCCCCAGGCTTCCAGCAATGCCTCAGGGATGTACTTCGAGTTCTTGTTCCGGCGCGCCCACTCCCGAAGACGGGTGGAGCGGATGTACTGATCCGGGGTCAGCTTGAATTCCTTCACGACCTGCTCGAAGGAGGTAACAGTGGGAACGACCGGGCCGATGGGCTCAGGTTTACCCCAGTTCGGATTGCCACGACGCTTTGCCATATTGGGTCAAATCCTTAGAAAAGAGAATCTTGCGCCTAGTACACGCAATTCTTTATCTTAGCCCTTTTAGAGGCTTGGATCAACCTCAACGCTTGGTCGCCTCCGTGTAAAACCGGTCCATATCTCCCTTCATCTGCTTCAATGCCTCCACGTTCAGGTACACCATGTGGCCAGCCGGATAGTAGCCGAACTCAACGTTCGAGGCGATCGCTGGAGGTAGCAGCATGTGGTGCAGGTCAAACTCGGTTGCAAAGAACGGGGTCGCAAGGTCAAAGTATCCGTTCGCGGAGAAAACTCTGAGTTTAGGATTTTTTCGCATAGCATCCGCCAGGTCCATTGCGACATCGGGTTGCGATTGCCCGCCCCGTCCGCCGCCTGCGCCACCGCCCGGCGGCCGGTGCGTAAAGTCCCAGGCGC
>JAYVZU010000183.1:0-5980 GCA_043783075.1 Rhodanobacteraceae bacterium | reverse complement strand
CGATGCATGTCCATGGGATCCGACCAACTGGGGCGTTCGCGATACGCCTGCAGGCCAGGCCTGGTATGACTCTCTGCTGGCACAGTATGCGGGTTGGGGCGTCGACTATCTAAAAGTGGACTGCATCTCCGATCACCCATACAAGCCCACGGAGATTCGCATGCTGCACCGCGCGATTGTGAAAACGGGCCGGCCGATCGTGCTGAGCTTGTCGCCGGGACCCACATCGCCGGGACTGGTTGCGGAGATTAGACCCTACGCCCAGATGTGGCGAATCTCCGATGACGTATGGGATTTTTGGCGCAACACGAACCATTGGCCGCGCAGTGTCCATGACCAGTTCGAACTGGCCGCCGCCTGGGCTCCGTATGCCAAGGCGGGATCATGGCCCGACGCCGACATGTTGCCCATTGGCTATCTTGGACCCGAACCCGGCGAGGGCAAGGCCCGCGATTCGCGACTAACCCACGAGGAGCAGCGCACGCTTGTAACGCTGTGGTCGATGATGCGGTCGCCGCTAATCCTCGGAGCAAACCTGACAAAGCTTGATGCGTGGACAACTGAGCTATTGACCAACCGCGATGTGCTAAACGTCGATCAGTACGGGCACGATCAGCGGCAGGTATCGCGCGAAGGTGACATGGTGGTGTGGACCTCGGCTGGTAAGGATGGTGTCCGCTATCTCGCCCTATTCAACCTCGGAGAGAGCGACAAAACAACCACGCACCCCTACGTGTTTTATAACCTGCCGTCGGGTGAGTTCAGCAGCAGGGAACTGTGGTCCCATCAGGAACGCGGTCGGTCGGACACGGTTAAGGAGACGGTGCCAGCTCATGGCTGCGTCTTGCTTGAATTGACGAAGTAGCTTAGCGAGATTGCTCCAGCAGGCCTTCCACGAGGGCCTGCTACTCCGCTTCCAGGGTTGGACGACGATACTTTGTGCCGCTGCGTCGATCCCAGTAATCGGCATTCCAGCCATCGCCTTCCTTGCGATGGAGGTAGGCATGCACAGCCACGCCGGCCTCGGTCTCCAACTCGTCGACCATGGCTCGAGCCTTGGCCCAATCGCCTTTCGCGTCCCACCAGAGCGCAGCAAGTGTAGCCAACAAGTCGGGGTCGGGCACGTTGTGGGCGAGTGTATCTGTGAACTGAGATCGAGGAATGGGCATAGGCAACAATCTGCGATTCAAAGCGGTACTGCGGGAATATTGACAGTTGCGGTTACGATTACACCTTTTGGCTTGCTCCGGAGTTGTAGATCGCCTCAATGACGCGCATATCCGCAAGTCCCTCTTCTCCAGGAGCCTGTGGTGTCCGATTCAGCAGAATGCACTCGGAAAAGTGATCGGCTTGACGGACGAATTGCATCGGGTCCTTCTCCTGACTGGTTTCGTCGATGGTTATCGCCGGCGTACCGGGTTCCGTACCACTGTAACGCGCCGTCAGGTGCTGCCCGGAATAGCCGTATGAATCCATCTGCAGCCAGCCTCTAGTGCCGTTCAGCCTGTAGTACCCCGGCATATCAGCTCCGTAGGTGGACGCGCCAGTCGCGATTGCGCCAGATGGAAACCGCATAACCCACGACACGTTCTCTTCGACATCTTTGAACCGCTCATCATCCTTCTGTGGCGTTGAGACCTCAGCCAGAATTCCGACAGGCTCCTCCGCGGCGAACATCCGATAGGCATTGACGCAGTAGACCCCCATATCAAACAGGGAACCGCCACCGGCCAACTTCTTGTTGTACCGCCACTCACCCCGCGCGATGTTGAACCCATTTGCGCCCTGCATCGATTGCAGCTGCCCGATCTTGCCGCTGCGGACGATTTCAAGAGCCTTCAGGGTCGTCGGCTCGAAGTGCAACCGGTAGGCGATCATCAGCTTCACATTCGCGGACTTACAGGCGTCGATCATCTTGACGCAGTCGGCGGCGGTAACAGCCATCGGCTTCTCGCACAGTACATGCTTGCCCGCCTTCGCGGCGCGGATGGTGTACTCGGCATGCATGCTGTTCGGAAGCGCTACATAGACGGCATCAATGGCTTTATTGGCGGCGATGCGATCAAACTCTTCATAGGTGTAAATGTTCTCGTGCGGTATTCCGTACTGTGTGGCAATACGCTCCGCCTTGTCGCGATGGCCGCTTACCAGTGCCGTGACCTTCGAGTGAGCGGAATCCCGCGCCCCATCCAGGAAGTGCATCGCAATGCGTCCAAGACCAATGACGCAGTACCCGATCTTGCGCTCGCTGCTTTCTTGTCCATTGAGAAAAGGAGTCCAGCGTGCCGCCAATCCAAGTGCACCCATCTTTGTAAAGTCACGTCGAGTTACAGCCATTGAAATCTCCTCCTGATATTCGCAGAACCATCCTACATCGCAAACGACAACAGCGTCCGACAGGGTTTCCGTCGGAGGCTGTTGTGAGTGTTGCGGTTAGAAGTACAGCTTTACGCCGAGCTGGATGACGCGAGTTGCAAATCCGCCGGAGGTTCCATTTGCGATCTTTCCAAAGGTGGTCTGGTTGTTGAACGCCAGGCCAATCGTCGAAGGATCCGGGTTGAAGTGCTTGAACGCGTTGAAGAAGTCAGCGCGGATCTGCAGATTGGTGGTATCTCCGAACTTGATGCCCTTGGTGACAGACAGGTCATCGTTGAAGACGCCCGGCAGGCGTACTGCACCGGTACGGGGGGCTGTTCCATATTCGCCAGCCGTGGCAACCTTGAAGGCCGCCTGGTTGAACTGCGAGGTCGGAGTGCGAGCCGAGCGGCCCAAGTTTGCGGTTTGGCCAACGACGCGGTCCGGGCGGGATGCAATGCCCGTTGCGGTGGTCTGAGTCGTATCCGTCACAGCGGCAGGATCGCCGGAGACTGCGGACAGGATGGTCGAGACCTGGAAGCCGTCAAGCAGAGCCTTCTTGAAACCAGTCGTATGGCGGAACAGAGTTACGTCATACAGGATTGTTCCAACAAAGCGGTGAGGGATATCAAACAGTGAGATCGAACGGTCGCGACGGGGATTGTACGGATCCTGAGGACCAGCTCCGAAGTTTCCGCCGCCTACTGCGCCACCGATATCAGCGGAACCGGAGATCGACTTCGACCACGTGTATGAGACGAGAACGTTGAGGCCCGATCCGATGCGGCGATCAAGCTTCGTCTGCAAAGAGTGATAGGTAGACGAACCGGTCGAGAAGTCTCCCTGAACGTTGCGCAGGAAGTTCTGGTTCGGACGCCGTGCGTTGACCGAAAGCGTGGTCGTCGCAGGATCGATCGGCGTGCCGACGTTGATGGTCGGAGTAATAAAGTTGTGGGTTCCGCGTGCGCCAACGTAGCCAGCTTCAAAACTCATTTTGCCAGGAAGCTGTACCTGGGTCGTGAGGTTGAACTGCTGCGTCATCTGGTCCTGCAGGTGCTGGTCCATGGCGATCGCGAAAGGATAAGTGCTGGGTCCGCCGGCAGTCACGCCAGGGAAGGGATTGGTCAGGGTCAGGTTCGGAAGCTTGGCAGCCGCAGTTGTTCCCTTGAGACCCGTGTTACCGGTCAGGGCTGCACCAGCCTGTGCCTGTGCACCTTCAGCCATGGCGAACCATGCGTTGTCGATCTCCGGCGTAAAGAAGATGCCGTAACCGCCACGAACGACGATATTAGACATGGTGGGCGGCTGGTAGGCGAAGCCAACGCGGGGCTGGAAGTCGTGGTAGACAGGGGCAATCAGGCCACGGCCGTTCGGCGAGTTTGCTGCCGTATAGACGCTGCCCGGATTCAGGCCATCGGCACCAATATAGATGTCGGCGTACTTGTCGTCATCCTGCGTGTAGGGAGCAAAGTGATCCCAACGGATGCCGAGGTTCAGCGTAAGTCCCTTCGCGATATTCCAGTTGTCCTGAGCAGAATAGCCCTGAACGAGGCTGGAGATATTTGTACGAGTTACAGTCGGGTTGATGCTGTCCGACGAAACATAACCAAGCAGGAAGTCCAGCAGAGCGGAGCCGGTGTAGCGACCGTCGAAGCTGAACGAGCCGTGCGGATCGCGAGCCTGGCTGAAGTAGTCGGTACGACGACCTACGTCAGCAACAAACTTCATGAAGTGCTTGCCGTGCTGCCAGGAGATGCTGTCCACGAACTGGTTGATGCCGTTGTTACGGTCGCGCGGCCCGATGTTGCGGAGGTCGGCGAACAGACGGTACGACTGACCAGGTCCGTTGATCGTCGTGTTGATACCGCCATAGAAGTGCGGATCAGACGACGAGAAGGGAATGTTCAGCAGGCCGTTGGCAATGTTGTAGGCCGAGTTATTGGTCGTTCCAAACGTTTCGAACTCCTGGAAGTACTGGCGTCCGTAGCGGAAGTCGTTGACGATGGAAGGTGAGAAGACGTGGGTCTCGGAGATAGCGTAGTGGTTGGTGACAGCGCGGTTGTTGTCGTTGTCGTTGCCGTAGAACGCGGGGCCGTTGGTGTAGGTGACGTCGTAGATGTAGTGACCGCTGAGCGTATCTTTCTTGGTCAGGGTGTGGTCAATACGGCCGATGTACTGGTGCTGGTAGTTCAGCGTCTTCTGCGGTGTCGTGGTGAAGTTGGTGGGCAAGCTCGGTCCAGGGGCGCCAGGTGTTGTTGCCGCCGGCGTGATGGACGTGCGCAGCATGATTGCCGAGTTGGGGTTGAGTGTGAACTGGTCGCCGACCTTGTAGGGGTTACCAGTGAACGGGTCAACCACAGTAGTTACACCGGAGAAGATGCTCGCGTCGATGATGCCGGCGCGAACGCTGGCGTCCGGCACGGTGGCCTGCTGCGGAAGTGCGCCGTTGAGGGCAAAGCCGGTCTCATAGTTGAAGAAGAAGAACGTCTTGTCGTGACCGTTGTAGAGGTGCGGGATAACGACCGGGCCGCCAATGTTGCCACCGAACTGGTTGCGGTTCAAGCGGGCGGGGGTTACGTCCAGATTGGCAATAACGTCGCGCGACTGCGTGAAGGCGTTATTGCGGTTGAACTCGAACAGGGTTCCGTGGAGCCGGTTGGAACCCGACTTGATGATCTGGTTGACGTTCGCACCGGCTGCCGCGCCAGCATCGGGACCGCTGTTGCTGGTGTCGACGCGGAACTCGGCAAGAGCATCGACCGAGGTCGAGAAGCTATAAGTAAAGGCGTCGTAGTCCATCGATTCAATACCGTCGATGGAGTAGCGGTTCTGGGTGTCGCGCTGGCCATTGACCTGGATCGCAGTCGAACCGCCGGTTGCATCGGTTGCGCCAATGGATCCGCGTCCGCGGCGAACAGTGATCGAACCTTCGGTTCCGGTGTTGACGCCGGGGATGAGCTGGGCGAGCTGGACGAAATTACGTCCATTCAGCGGCAGATCCTCGATCTTCTTGGCGTTGATGACTTCACCGACCGAGCCGTTTTCAGTCTGCAGCAGGGCAGCTCCAGCACCGCTTTCCACGGTGATGGTCTGCGTCACTTCGCCAGTAGCGACCTTAAAGTCCTGGCGAGACGTTTGGCTGGCTTCGAGAATCAACGATGAAACTTTTTGGCTCTGGAAGCCCTTCATCTCGATTTCAAGTGTGTACGAACCTGCCTGGAGCGCCGGAAGGGAATACTGGCCGGTGCTATCGGTCACGGTGGTACGTATGGAATTCGTAGCGGTGTTGGTGGTCTTGACCGTTGCACCGACGACGGAAGCGCCGGTGGTGTCTGTCACATTGCCGATGATGGTTGCAGTCGTCTGCTGGGCATAGCCCACGGAGCACATGGCAACGATCGACAAGATGAGAGATAGAACGTTCCCAAGGCTGAATAGCCGACGGGTTAGGGGATAATGGAGCGCGTGCATAGGTTCGACCTCACAAGGATAGTTGGTTACAGCAGGACGACAAGCGACCTTATTGGAAACTTCAATTGATTTGCCCCTTGGCTGGGGTCTTCCGCGGGCTAGTGCGATTGAGTGCTACAAGCGGCTTCAGCGCGGATAAATCGAGCTTTAATTC
>JAYVZU010000182.1:0-1968 GCA_043783075.1 Rhodanobacteraceae bacterium | reverse complement strand
TATCCGCGCCGTAGTTGGCTTTAAGCAGGAGGCTCGGTGGGGTATTCGACGCCGGGGATGGGGGCTACGCGGGAGATGTCGGCCAACAACATGGATTCGCCGGTGGTGCTGGTGGCGACGAAAGCTCCGTCAGGCTCACGCTCGACCCGGAGGAGGAAGACGTCGGGGGTGGGGGGTTGGTCGACCACCATGACGATCTCGGCGAAGAACTGCTCGCCGGAGGTCAGCTCGACGGCGAGGATCAGGTCCTGGGCGCGGTGCAGGAGCTCGAGGTCTTCGGGCGTCATCAGGCGGATTTCAGCGGCGCGAGGAAGTTGACCGTTGACCGCAGCACAACGACGTCCTTCTGATTGTAGGCCAAGGTGCGCGTGCGCACGATGCCGTAGGTCGGACGGGTCGTCGAGTGGCGGACGCCGACGACTTCAATCTCGGTGCGCAGCGTGTCGTTGGGGCGGACGGGCTCGGTCCAGCGCATCTCCTCGACACCGGCGCCGATCATGCCGCCGAAGACCTTGACCGATTGCACGCGGAGACGCATGACGACAGCTGCGGTCAGCCAGCCGGAGGCGGCGAGCCCCTTGAAGAACGAGCCTTCGCCCGCGGCCTCGTCGAGGTGGAAGGGCTGGGGGTCGTACTTCTGGCCGAACTCCTTGATCTCCTCGGCGGAGATGCGGGCGGAGCCAGCGGAGTAGAACTTCTGGCCAACGTAAAAGTCTTCAAAGTAGAGCTCTTGGGGCATGGGAGTCCTCGGACTCTGAGAATACCTCAGCCAGCGGAGTTAACGGGTGAGGATACGGTATCCAGCCAGTCTTTCCAGGCATCAAGAGCGCGGTCGCACTGGATTTTATGGCGCTCTTTTTTATCACGAATCTTCTTGCGCAGCTCTTCTTCGAGCGGCGGCAGCAGGTCGAAGGTGATGTTCGCGGGCTGGAATTTCTTGCTCTCGGCGTGGGTGATGTAGTGAATCAAAGAGCCGTGGGCGGTGAGGCGCGGCGCAGGGACCGGGGTATCGCCGTCGAGGATTTCAGACGCAAATCGCCCGGCCATCATGCCGCTGGCAATCGACTCGGTGTAGCCTTCGACGCCGGAGAGTTGCCCAGCGATCAGGATGTCGGGCCGAGCCTTTAGCTGGAGGGTTTCGGTTAACAAAGACGGCGCATGGATGTACGTGTTGCGATGGATCTGTCCATAGCGCAGGAAGGTCGCGTGTTCCAGGCCAGGGATCATGCGGAGGATGCGCGCCTGTTCGCCGAACTTGAGGTGGTTCTGGAAGCCGACAAGGTTGTAGCTGTCGGCGCGGAGATTTTCGCAGCGTAACTGCACGGCGGCATACGGCCAACGCCCGGTCTTGGGATTGGTCAGCCCGGCGGGCTTCATAGGGCCGAAGCGGAGCGTGTCGCGGCCGCGGCGGGCAGTCTCTTCGATCGGCAGGCAGCCCTCGAAGTATTGGAGCTTCTCCCACTCCTTCGATTCGGCCTGCTCGGCAGAGGCGAGGGCGTCGATGAAGGCGTCGTACTCCTCCTTGGTGAAGGGGCAGTTGATGTAGTCGGCGGTGCCCTTGTCCCAGCGCGCGGCGAAGTAGACCTTGTCCATGTCGATGGTGCTGGCATCGACGATGGGGGAGATGGAGTCGTAGAAAGCCAGTTGGTCGGCACCGGTGATCTGCTGCAGAGCTTCAGTCAGCGGCGCGGAGGTTAGCGGGCCGGAGGCGAGGATCGTCAGGTCGGCAGCGTCTTGATCCAAAGACAAAACTTCTTCGCGATGGATCGTAATGTTGGGGCTGGCGGCAAGGCGCTCGGCTACGCGGGCAGAAAAGGCGACGCGGTCGACGGCCAGCGCGTGGCCGGCGGGAACGGCGGAGGCGTCGGCGTCGGCGAGGAGGAAGCATCCCGCGCGGCGCATCTCTTGTTTCAGAAGCCACGGGGCGGAGTTTTCGGACTCGGATTTGAGCGAGTTGGAGCAGACGAG
>JAYVZU010000181.1:0-1968 GCA_043783075.1 Rhodanobacteraceae bacterium | reverse complement strand
GCGCATCGGCAACCGTTGCGCCGGTGACGGGGACAGAACCCTGTCCGTTGGTGTAAACGCGAAGCGGAGTGGGAATGTGGATGGTCATGAATCTCCTGAGTAGTGTTGTTACTTCGTAGATGTGGCGACGGCCATCATGATTTCGATGGGTTCGTCCTCGAAAGATTTGTCCTCTTCGCTGGTTCCGCGGAGAAGGAATGAGTTGGTGACGTCGGACTTGCCGTGGGCGACACGTGTGATGACGTAGGAGCAGCCCAGCCAGTGCGCCTCCGCAATATCCGTCGCCGACCATTGCGCCGGGTGGTCCGGGTGCGAGTGGTAAAACCCTACGATATCGAGCGATTTGGCCCGCGCCTGCCGCTGGATGCGGATCAGTTCGACCGGCGCAATCTGGTATCGGTTGTGGGCGGAGTCGGTGCGAGTATTGCCCGCTGCGACGATCTCTTCCACCTCGTTGACGCCATCGACGAATCGGCCCAGCAGCACGCCGCAGCACTCGTGCGGGTAGGTCTGCTCGCCGTGCTTACGCAGGGATTCATAGTCTGAAAACTGAAGACGGAGCATCATTCTTTCCTAGTGTTGTTCGTATCGCAGTGTGTTGCGTCGAGGAACTCGGCGACCCTTTGCAGGATCAAGCCAAGATCCGTGGTGCCGACTTTAGCGGCAACAGCGGAGACAACAACAGCTACAACAGCCGTGCGGGCATTCAGCCATTGGATTGGCCCTCCCGTACTACCTTGTCTGTCACCGAAACATCCTGCCAGAAGCGCTCCGACATGTACTTCTCCGCGGAGTCGCAGAGGATCGTCACAATCACGGCCTCGCGTCCAGCGGAATACTCCTGTTGAGCTAGCTGCAGCGCAGCCGCAGCCGCTCCGCCTGCCGAAACGCCAACCAGCAAACCTGACTTCCGCGCCAAACGCAGGCACATCTGGTAGGCAAGCTCGGTTTCGAGATCGATATTTCCGTCGGCGAGTGTCGCGTCGTAGATCTTCGGGACAATCGCCGTCGCCATGTGCTTCAGCCCCTCAAGACCGTTGAAGGCAGAGTCCGGCTGCATGGAAATGCACTGAATTGCGGGATTGAACTCGCGCAGGCGGCGGGTCGTCCCCATAAAGGTTCCGGTGGTTCCCAGCCCGGCGACGAAGTGCGTCACCCGTTGCTCGGTCTGCTCCCAGATCTCGACGGCGGTGGTGCGATAGTGCGCCAGCCAGTTCTGATCGTTCGAGTACTGGTCCGCGTAAAAGTATCGGTCCGGCTCGTTGGCGACCAGTTCCCTCACCTTGCGTATTGCTCCGTCGGAACCCTCAGCGGGGTCAGTCCAAACGATTTCTGCGCCGTAGGCTGCAAGATATTTCTTGCGCTCCGGCGAGACATTGCTCGGCATGCAGAGCGTTACGGGGAAGTCCATTGCTGCACCCAGCATAGCGTACGCAATGCCGGTGTTGCCGGAGGTCGAATCGATCAGACCCTTGCCGTTGCGGTTGCCTGGCTTGATCAGCCCACGCTTTACCGCCTCGTTCACAATTGCCGAAGCTGCGCGATCTTTCACCGAGCCGCCGGGGTTTGCCCACTCGGCTTTACCCAAAATCTGGATGCCCGGCAGATCTAGCGTCAGCTCGTCCAGGCGCACCAACGGCGTATTGCCGATGTGTTCAAGAATGCTGTTCCCGACGAGTCTGGTGGCGGTCATCATGAGTGTTGTTCGACGAGACGTTGAGATACGACTACAGATGTGCGACAGTTGTCTTAGAGTCTAGCGTAATTCCCTATGGCAAAGAAAACTGACAAACGAACCTTCGACGATGTGCTGGCCGCACTCGGCAACCAGAGATTTGATGTAGGTGCGACCCACGAGGGTTCAACTCGTCGCCCCGAAATGCGCGCCGGTACGGTTCGGGTGAGCAAATTCGGCTGTGCCGCCGAGATCGCCCCAGGCGATGGTGCTCCGGTGATGATCGTAAGCCG
>JAYVZU010000180.1:0-18006 GCA_043783075.1 Rhodanobacteraceae bacterium | reverse complement strand
TCCAAACCGTTGAACTCCGGTCAGGCGCAGACATACCACGCCAAGGAGTTCACGTCTGCGGAGCAGAACTATTGGAAACAGGGAGATGCCATTCTCGGCGAATGGCAGGGGCGGTTGGCCGAGACGTATGGGCTTGCCGGAGCCATCGACGCGCAACACTTCGCTCGACTCAGCGAAGGTCAGAACCCTCATACCGCCGAGCAGTTGGTACAGCATCGGAAAGCCCAGGAGTACACGACCGCAGACGGGACTACCGTAAAACCAGTCGAGCATCGTGCGGGATGGGATGCCACCTTTTCAGCTCCGAAGTCGGTTTCGCTGACCGCTCTTGTAGGCGGCGATGATCGTGTGCGCGAGGCACATCGCCAAGCTGTGACCATCGCGCTCACGGAGCTGGAGCGGTACACCCAAGCCAGGATCGGCGGCAACCATCCCGCCGAAAGCACTGGCAAGTTCATCGTTGCGAAGTTCGAACATGACACCGCCCGCCCGGTGGACGGCTATGCCGCGCCACAACTCCATACTCATGCCGTCATCTTCAACATGACGGAAAGGGCGGACGGTTCGACTCGCGCTCTTCAGGAGCGTGGATTCTTCGATACCCAGCAGTTCGCCACCGCCGTTTATCAGTCGGAATTGACGTTCCGACTCCGCAATCTCGGCTATGAGATTGAGGCTGGCAAGAGTGGCGCTCCCGACGTAAAGGGATACACCGCCGAGTATCTTGCGGCGTCCAGCCCGCGCCGCCAGCAGATCGAGGAGGCCATCGCTCGTAGTGGGTTCACCGGCCCGGAAGCAGCGGAGATTGCGGCTCACAACACCCGTGACCGGAAGGAGGTTCGCACGTCGTCCGAGGTGATTGCCGCTCATCGTCAGATCGCAGCCGAGTTTGGCAATCAGGCGGATCATGTGGTCGCAGCAGCCCGAGAAAGAGCTGAAGGACTTGCTCAGAACCGAGTGCCGGATGCACCGGAGCGGGCGCAGGAGGCTGTCTCTTTTGCCAAGGATCGCGGCTTCGAGCGGGAAGCCGTCACCGACGAACGGGACATCCTGCGTGACGCCTTGCGACGTGGCATGGGTGATCTCACCTATGAGCAAGTGCGGGCGAACTTCGATCAAAGGCACGGCAGCGGAGAGTTCCAAACCGTGGACGGTCAGAAGCACGAGACGGGGCGGCAGTTCACTACTCGCGAAACCATCGCGGCGGAACTGGCGACGGTCGGGCATATGCAACGTGGGCAGAATACTGTCGAGCCGATTCTGCCGAAAGAGCAAGCTGCAGCCCATGCGAACACCCGCGAACTTCTCAATCCGGCGCAGCGGAAAGCCATCGAGGAAGTGCTGTCCACCCATGACCGCGTCCACGGTTTACAGGGACTCGCAGGGTCAGGTAAGACAAGTACGCTGTCCGCCATCCGGGAGGGCGCAGAGCGGAACGGCTACGCTGTCGAGGGCTTCGCCCCCACCAGTCGCGCCACCGCTCAGCTACGGGACGCCGGGATTTCCGCCGACACGCTGCAAGGTTTCCTTGCTCGCGGAGGCCAGGAGCAGACGAAGGGCGACCCCGAACGAAGGCACTTATATATGGTCGATGAATCCAGCCTCACCAGCACTCGTCAGATGCAGAGTTTCATGGAAAAGATCGGGCCGCAGGACCGGGTTTTGCTCGTGGGAGATACCCGCCAACATCAGGGCGTAGATGCTGGCAAGCCCTTCGAGCAGATGCAACAGGCCGGGATGCAGACCTCGCAGCTTGACCAGATCATGCGCCAGAAAGACCCTGAACTGCTTCGCGTCGTCGAACACTTTGCCAAGAATGAAACCGCAACAGGCGTCAGCTTATTGCAGCGGCAAGGGCGCGTCAGCGAGATCCCGGATAACGCCCAGCGCATCGAGGCCATCGCCAAGAACTATGCCGCCAAGCCGGAGAACACGCTTGTCGTATCGCCCGACAACGCCAGCCGTCGCGACATCAACGATGCCATTCGGAACGAGTTGAAGAACTCCGGCAGTGTCTCGAAAGACGACCACCGCATGGAGGTTTTGACGCAACGATCGCAGCTTACCAGCGTCGATAGGAAGTGGGCAGCGAACTACCAGCATGGTGACATTTTGTACTACTCGCGTGGCAGCAAGGAGCATGGGATCGAGCGACGCTCGTATGCGACCGTCGCCTCCGTTGAGTCCGCAGCCAACCGAATCACCGTCGCCAAAGACGACGGGAAGCAAGTCACCTACGACCCGGAACGCTTGAGTGGCATCACGGCGTACCGCGAGATCAGCCGGGACTTTGCCCAGGGCGACCGCATCCAGTTCACCTCCACAAACCGCGAGTTGGGCGTCTCGAATCGTGACCTCGGAACCATCGACCGGATCGACGGCAAGCAGATTGACGTGAAGATGAAAGGCGAGAAAGAGCGCACGGTCAGCTTCAACGCTGGACAGATGCGTCACTTCGATCATGGCTACGCCGTGACCTCTCACAGCTCGCAGGGACTCACCACCGACCGGGTCTTGGTGAACATGGACACAACCGTTCACCCCGAACTCATCAACACCCGCTTCGCCTATGTCTCCGTCTCCCGCGCTTCGCAGGACGCACGGATATATACCAACGATGCTTCAACACTTGGCGAACGGCTCAGTACCGATGTGACAAAGACCTCCGCCGTGGAGCTTCACAAATCTCCCGACGCCCCAACCCAACAGCAAACTCAACCCAAGGAGCCAGCCATGAACAACAGCAGAGAGCATTCGCAAGAGGACTTGCGTCGCGAGACGCCGACAGAGACGCTAATTTCAATCCCCGAGATCGTCCGCGCTGTAACCGACGATGAAAACCGGCATTACGCTCCCATTGAAGCGGCTCTACCCAACGAGATGTCAGGCTACGAGTGGAAGCGCGAGACGGGCGACATCGAAAGCTATCAGCACAAGGACAGTGCGGGATGGCTCCATATCGACCCGCAGGGCCAGTTCCACGACCGGCAGGCGCAGCCCATTACCCAGGAAGCCGCGCTTGAACACGCGGGTCATGTCTCTTCCCACTCGTTGGCCGACAACGCTCACTCCCCCACGAGCAATGAGGACCAAGGTCTCAGTCTGTAATCACGAGACGAACTGCCAGTCTGTCTCGTGGCTACAACTCCTTGAAAAGCACACCTCTTGCAAATCTTCCATGCTGTGGCATAATTGCTTGGTATGCTTCAGCGTGCTGTCCAGCCTCGTGTCGCCCGTTTACTTGAGCAGTTTCCGGCTGTTGCCATCCTTGGTCCCCGTCAGGTTGGGAAGACCACGCTTGCCTTGTCTCTTGCGGAGACACTGGGCGAGAACGCGCTATACCTCGACCTGGAGCTGCCTTCAGATCGCGCCAAACTCAGCGATCCCGAACTCTATCTCAACCAGCACGAGGATCGGCTTGTCATTCTGGACGAGATTCACAGACTGCCGGGTCTCTTCGAGACACTTCGCAGCCTCATCGACAGGCGGCGTCGGAAGGGCAGCCGGAGCCGCCATTTTCTACTGCTAGGCTCGGCGTCCATCGACTTGTTGCATCAGTCCGCAGAGACATTGGCTGGGCGCATCGCCTACGAAGAGCTAACCCCGTTCTCCATCGCTGAGGTTGCAGGGGCCGTCCCCAAAGCGGCAGATCGGGTGTGGGTGCGGGGCGGCTTCCCGGACAGTTTTCTTGCCGACAGTGAGGATGAAAGCTTTGTTTGGCGTACCGCCTTCATTCAGACCTATCTTGAGCGCGACGTACCCGCGCTTGGACCGCGTATCCCAGCGGAGACGCTGCGCCGTTACTGGCAGATGCTCGCGCATAACCACGGCCAGATGCTCAACGCGGCGCAGCTCGCCAGTGGTCTGGGGGTGAGCGGGCAGACGGTAGCTCGCTATCTCGACATCATGGTTGACCTGCTTCTCGTCCGCCGCCTACAGCCGTGGGCGACGAACGCGAAGAAGCGTCTCGTGCGTACCCCGAAGGTCTACGTCCGCGACAGCGGGTTGCTGCACGCTCTGCTCGATATCCACGATCAGGAAGACCTCTTGGGGCATCCGATTGTTGGCGCAAGTTGGGAAGGGATGCTGATCGAGAACATTATCAATGCGTTGCCGCCGACCGCCAGAGCCACGTTTTACCGCACTGCCGCTGGAGCGGAGATTGACCTCATTATCGAGTTCAGCGCGAAGGAACGCTGGGCCATCGAGATCAAACGTTCCATCAGCAATCCGGCTCCCAGCAAAGGGTTTTACGTTGGATGCGAAGACATCCAGGCGACACGACAGGTCGTGCTCTATCCGGGCGAGGAGAGATTCCGCATCGACGCTAAGACGGAAGTGATGCCGTTGCGGATACTAATGGCAGAAGCACTCCCGGAGCGAAGCGCATGAGTCTGACGGCCTATCACGCCAAGTACTTTGCACATGATCTGACCCGCAGGGCCGTCGTTGGCATAGATCGTCTTTCCATGTCTCTTTTCGATGCCGCAGTTGACCTAAATCCCCATCAAATCGAAGCTGCCCTATTTGCGTTGGAATCTCCTTTATCAAAGGGAGTGATTTTGGCCGATGAGGTCGGACTCGGAAAGACGATTGAGGCGGGTATTGTCTTGTGCCAGCTTTGGGCAGAACGAAAACGCCGCTTATTGGTGATCTGTCCTGCCTCGCTCCGCAAGCAGTGGGCCTTGGAGTTGGGAGAAAAGTTCAATCTGCCAACTCGCGTGTTGGATTCAAAATCCTTTCGTGATGAGGAACGCAAAGGGCGGGCTCCCCTCGCTGAGCCCGCCATCCTGATTATGTCCTTCAACTATGCGAACGCCTTGCGCGATGTTCTTAAGTCAATCGCGTGGGATATGGTCGTCGTGGACGAAGCACACAAACTTCGCAATGCCTATCGCACGAGCAACAAGGTTGGCCAAGGTATTCGCTGGGCCACTGAGGATTGCCGGAAGCTTCTGCTCACTGCCACTCCGCTTCAGAACTCCCTTCTGGAGTTATATGGACTATCGACGCTGATCGACGAGCATCTGTTCGGCGACATCAATGCATTCCGAAGTCAATATGTGAATGCGGGCAGCAGCCTCACAGACCTGAGGCAGCGTCTCTCTCAGTTCTGCAAACGTACCCTCCGCAATCAGGTCACAGAGTTCATTCGCTACACCGAGCGGCGGACGATTACTCGCCCATTCTCCCCGAGCGATGATGAGCATGCGCTGTATGAAGCCGTGTCCGCGTTTCTCCAACGTTCTGACAGCTACGCCCTTCCACAACGCCAGAGGCATCTTACGGCCCTCATTCTTCGCAAACTATTGGCATCTTCATCATCGGCGATTGCCGGAACACTGGATACGCTCCGCACCCGCCTTGAAGCTCTTCGGGATGGACAGCCTGGGAACGCGCCGCAACTTGTCGAAGGAATCATCGAGACTGAAGAAATGGAAGATGACCTGCTCGACGAGATTCTTGCCGAAGAAGAGCAGAGCCAGATACCAGAGGCCGCATCCGCCAGCATAGATCGAGAAAAGCTCCGCGAAGAGATTGAGATTCTCCAACACCTTGGCGCATGGGCACGAAAGATCGGAGTTGACTCCAAGACCAGGACGCTCTTGCAAGCACTGGGTATCGGCTTCGAGCAAATGGCTAAGACCGGCGCTGCACAGAAGGCGCTCATTTTCACAGAATCGCGTCGTACCCAGGAATACTTGAAGACCTTCTTGGAAAGCAATGGCTACGAAGGACAGGTCGTCGCCTTCAACGGCACTAACAGCGGGACAGAAGCCACCGCGATATACGAAAATTGGGTCGAGAAGAATCGCGACACCGGCCGAGTTTCAGGTTCTAGGGCTGTAGATGTCCGCACAGCTCTTATCGAACACTTCCGTGACGACGCAACAATTTTGCTAGCCACGGAGGCTGCAGCAGAAGGAATCAACCTGCAGTTCTGTTCTTTGGTCATCAACTATGACCTCCCCTGGAATCCACAGCGCATCGAGCAAAGGATAGGCCGGTGCCATCGATACGGTCAGAAACATGACGTTGTGGTCATTAACTTTCTCAACGAGCGTAATGATGTAGACCGCCGAGTACTCGAACTTCTAAGCGAAAAATTCAATCTCTTTAACGGTGTCTTTGGAGCCTCTGACGAAGTGCTCGGAGCAATTGAGTCCGGCGTGGATTTTGAGAAGAGAATCCTCGCAATTTACCAGGAGTGCCGGACACCCGAGCAGATCGAGACGGCATTCCGCAAGTTGCAAGATGAAATGGATGAACAGATTCGCACGCGAATGGACGACACACGCCGGAAGCTGTTCGAATCCTTTGATGAAGACGTACACCATCGGCTGCGTATTCAGTTGGCTGATGCGAAGGCCCAGCTTGACCGTGTCGGGCAGCGCTTTTGGGTTCTAACACAATTCATTCTCGCGGAGCGTGCTCTCTTTGACGACGCCGCTCTCGCCTTTGATTTGAACCGTCCCCCACAGGAAGGCATTGGAGCTGGCCGCTACCACCTGATCTCAAAGTCGCAGCCACATGCCGACGATGGCGGCGAGGATGTTAGTCGCTTTCTCTACCGTCTCTCTCATCCACTTGGCCAGTACGTTATGAATGACGGCAAAGGGCTGCATACGCCACCCTCTTGCCTTGTCTTTGACTCAACGAACCATCCGACACGCCTACATATGGTTGAAGCTCTACGCGGGAAGAGCGGCTTCCTGACCCTCGTCAGGCTTCAGATCGACTCCTATGAGCGCGAGGAGCATCTGCTGTTCTCCGGCTTCGCCGATGATGGTGCCTCACTTGACCAAGAGACGATGGAGAAGCTCTTCGGCTGCGAAGCTCGTGTGGAGGACGAGGGCATCCCGGCGACAGCCCAACAACGCCTCGAAGCGGAGGCCGAGCGTCATGCCAAGGCCACGGTCAGCCGTTCCCTGGAGCAGAACAGCGTCCACTTCAACAAGGCCAGGGAAAAGCTGGAGAAGTGGGCCGATGACATGGTTCTTTCGGCGGAGAAGGCCCTACTCGATACCAAGGAACAGATCAAGGCGCTGCGCCGTCAGTCTCGCCAAGCGGTTACCCTTGAAGAACAGCACGAGACTCTAGAGAAGATCCAGAAGCTAGAGCGCCAGCAGCGCCGCCAGAGGCAGGAAATCTTTGCCGTGGAGGATGAGATTATGGTGAAGCGTGACGCACTAATTGAATCGCTGGAAAAGCGTCTAGCCCAGCAAACCCAGACAGAGACCCTATTTACCATCCGTTGGACGGTGCAGTAGCGTCCCGGCAGAACTATCACGAACAAGATCCCAGGATGACCACGCGAGATGAGCCAGAAATACGAGAAGCTGAAGACACTGTTGAAAGAGCTGTTTCAGCTTGACCAGCCCGACTTGGACTTCGGTCTCTATCGCATCATGCACGCGAAGAGCGCCGAGATCACGCAGTTCCTTGACGTGGATTTATTGCCGCAGGTACAGCTGGCATTCAGTCTGTATAAGACTGCGGACAAGGCCGAGTTGGAGAAGGAGCTTGCCAAGGCTATCGAGCAGGCGGTATCCCTTGGTGCCGACCCTGAGTACCTTCCGAAGGTAAAGGGACTGCGATCGAAGCTCGCGAATGAGGCCGTGGATGTGAGCGGACTGGAGAGCGAGGTCTACGACCACCTGTTCAGCTTCTTACGCCGCTACTATTCGGATGGCGATTTTCTGGCTAAGCGCGTCTATAAGCCCGGAGTTTACGCAATTCCTTATGAAGGTGAGGAGGTCACGCTCTACTGGGCAAACAGGGACCAGTACTACATCAAGACCAGTGAGTATCTTCGCGACTATGCTTTCCGTCTGCGGCCCAACGATCCACACAATCCGATGCGTGTTCATTTCCGATTGGTCGATGCAGTAGAAGGCGAGCACGGTAACGTAAAGGCCGCCGAAGGAAAAGAACGAGTCTTCATTCTTGCCGCATCGGGGGATTCAGGGCATGATTTCCTGACAATCCAAGACGGTGAGCAGCCTCCGGAGCTGACCATTGGGTTTGAGTACCGACCCTCTACCCTAGAGGACTGGCCGGACGATGTCCGAGGCGGAAAGGCCAAGCCGCCGACACAAAAAGATTTGGTTGCCGATGCCGTAAGTCGGGTCTTCGGCGTCTCCGATCACGACCTGGGTCTTTGGATTGCCGAATTGAACAAACCTCAGACCAGCGCAAGTGGCGAGGTGGCGGGATACAGCCGCTTGCAGGCCCACCTCGCGCGCTATGTTGCACGCAATACATTCGATTACTTCATTCATAAAGACCTGGGAGCCTTCCTACGGCGCGAACTGGACTTCTACATCAAGAATGAAGTGATGCACCTGGACGATGTGCAGGACGAATCCGCGCCGCGCGTGGAACAGTTTCTATCGAAGATCAAGGTCATTCGACGGATCGGCGACAAGATCATCACTTTCATCGCTCAACTGGAGGATTTTCAGAAGAAACTCTGGCTGAAGAAGAAGTTCGTTGTCGAAACGAACTACTGCATCACGCTTGACCGCATACCAGAGTCGTTCTATCCCGATATCGCTATGAGTGACGCGCAGCGTGAGGAATGGGTAAGGCTCTTCAAAATCGACGAGATTCAGCCGAATCTTGCTACGCCCGGCTACTCAGTTCCATTATCAATCGACTTCTTGAAAGCGAACCGCAACCTAATCGCCGAGACGCGATTCTTGTCCGAAGCAATCGCATCGACCCTTATAGAGCAGATCGGTGCGGTTGCGGATGGCTTGTTGGTGCATAGCGACAACTTTCAAGCACTACAGTTGATCGGCACGAGCTATCGCGACGAGGTGAAGTGCATCTACATCGACCCACCTTACAACACCGATAGCAGCTCCATTCCTTACAAAAACAACTACCGCCATTCCTCATGGATCACGATGATGAATGACCGCTTGGCCGCATTGTCCCCAACTCTCACCGAAGATGGAGCAATCTTCGTCAGCATTGATAAAGCTGAACGAACTGGCCTTGAGCATGTCATGGACGACGTGTTCGGTGCGGGTAACAAGGTCGAAGAACTCATCTGGTCAATGAACACGAACAACAGCCAGGCACCCAACTATTCGACAAACCACGAGTATGTACTGGTTTACGCAAAGAATAAGAGGATCGCAGAACAAGACCGTAATATGTTCCGGGAACCCAAGCCTGGATTTGAAGAAGTTATGGCCCTTGTCTCGCACCTTAATGAGTCATTTCCATCTGTCGCTAAGATCGAATCCGAACTGAAGACTCTTTACGAACAACACAAGATCACATATCAGTCGGAGCTTGAGGCCGAAGGGTTGGACTCGGATGACTTTAAGTCGGATGATCCTTGGAAAGGGATATTTAGCTACACCAACGCCGAGTATCGAGATCTCCAGGGACGAATCGTTCCCGAGGAAGCTGCAAGAGCCGCGAATGCAAAGATATGGATCTGGCAAGAAGGAGACTGTTCGATGCCTGCGACGAAGCAGGCAGCCAGCACTCGCGATGAGACGCATCCGAATTGGCGATTTTATAAACCGCTTCACCCCGTAACAGGTAAGCCAACGCTGATCCCGAAAAGTGGCTGGAAGTTTGCATACGACGATGACGCTGACTCCCCGGACAAGCGCAGTTTTGTTTCACTTGACCGCGATGGTCGCATTGCATGGGGGAAGGATGAGCGAAAAGTCCCCCGTATAAAGAGGATGCTGCACGAAGTTGAAACGAATATTGGCAAGAGTGTTTTTCAAGACTACTCCGATGGCGAGAAGATGACATCGGCAATGTTCGGCAAGTCAGGTGTATTTCTCGCCCCGAAGCATCCGAGTTTCGTCTCTCGCTTTATTCAGCACGCTGCCAAGAAGAACAGCACAGTTTTAGACTGCTTCGGTGGTTCTGGAAGCACGGCTCATGCGGTAATACAACTGAATCGAGATGACGGTGGAAAGCGGCGCTACGTAACGATAGAAGTTGGCGAATACTTTGAAACAGTCTTGAAGCCGCGCGTACTCAAAGCCATTTATTCGCAGGACTGGAAGAATGGTAAACCGGTTTCACGGCAGGGGCTCAGTCAGTGCGTCAAAGTGCTACGTCTGGAATCCTACGAAGACGCCCTCAACAATCTAGAACTGCGTCGTTCGGAGAGTCAGCAGCGTCTGCTTGCTGTTGCAGAAACGCATGGGGTTGATGGATTCAAAGAGCAGTACACGCTGAACTACATGCTCGACGTAGAGACTCGCGGGAGCCAGTCGCTCCTCAATATCAAAGCATTTCAAGACCCTACGGCTTACAAACTGCTGGTCAAGCGTGCAGGTTCTGATGAAAGCCTTGAGACGAACGTCGATCTCCTTGAGACATTCAACTGGCTGGTTGGGCTGACCGTCGAACACATCTCCGCCCCCATGATCTTCTCTGCAAACCTTGAGCATGACACCGAGAAGCGACTGCGCGTCAAGGGACGAATCAAGCAAGATGAATCTGGTCCTTGGTGGTTCCGCACTGTCACGGGCAAAGCGCCCGATGGACGGCAGACACTCATCATCTGGCGGAAGCTCACCGGCGATCCCGAGAAAGACAACCTCGTGCTCGACGAGTGGTTTACGAAGCAGGGCTACTCCACCAAGGATTATGAATTCCAGTTGATTTATGTGAACGGCGACAATAACCTTGAGAATCTGAAGACCCCGAACGACACCTGGAAGGTGCGCCTGATCGAGGAGGACTTCCACCGCCTGATGTTCGATACGGAGGGCATCTAATGGCTCGCGGACGCCGACCAAATGCTGCCACGGCGGAACTATTTCCGACCCGCCGACGCGCCAATAACCAACCCCAGGTGCGGTTTGCGGGCAAGCTCGTCCTCAACCAGTGGTTGCTCTCCCTGTTCAACGTCGAACGGTTTGAGCAGTTGGCAGAGCATCTCCGGAACGAGAAGCTGGAGGGGTTGGATGAGAATAATGTCCACCATTTTCATCACGCACTCACCGCACAGCTCCTCAACCTGACGCAACTTCCCACGGAGTTGTTGCTCGAATTCGACCAGAACATCGTTGGACATACGTTGCGCCTCAACGATCGGCGAATCACGCGAGGCGAAGAGCCAATCACCTGGAAGTATTTCCAATACCTGACGCTTCTGTTTACGGAGATATATCTCGACCGGTACTTCCGCGATCCTTCGGCACTTCTCGCATCGATCAATGTTCAGATCGGTCTCTATAACGCCGACAAACTGGAAGTTGACCTCATCAAGCCCTTCGCCACGGAAGCGGAGGCGTGGTCGCAGTTGAACAAGATCGCCTATTGGAGTGCCACGGGTAGCGGTAAGACTCTCCTGATGCACACCAACATCCTCCAGTATCAGTTTTATCTGGAAAAGCACAATCGGCGACGCGACCTCAACCGCATCATCCTGCTCACGCCGAACGAGGGCCTGAGCCAGCAGCATCTGCGCGAGTTTGAGACGGCTGGGATACAGGCAGAACTCTTCAATAAGGATGGTAGAAATCTTTTCGCGGGCCATTCAGTCGAGATCCTTGACATCCACAAACTCAAAGACGAGATGGGCGAGAAGACAATAGCGATCGATTCGTTCGAAGGAAACAATCTGGTTCTGGTGGATGAGGGCCATCGAGGAGCGTCCGCCGGTGAAGAAGGCACGTGGATGCGGTTTCGCAATGCCCTCTGTGAGAAAGGGTTCTCTTTCGAGTATTCGGCCACCTTCGGGCAGGCCGTAAAGGGCAACCCGCGCCTTACGAACCTCTATGCCAAAAACATCCTGTTCGACTATTCCTACCGTTTTTTCTACAGCGACGGGTTTGGCAAGGATTACCAGATTCTGAATCTTGACGAACAGACACAGAATCACAACCTGGAGCTTTATCTTGTCGCTTGTTTGCTTGCATTCTTCCAGCAGCAGCGGCTTTACGCAGAGCAAGAATCAGCGTATCGGCCATTCAATATCGACAAGCCGCTTTGGGTGTTCGTTGGTGGCAGTGTCACCAAGACGCTGGCAAAGCAAGATGCTTCGGACATCATTGAGATTTTGCTCTTCCTTGCGCGATATGTGTCGGATAGGGCTGGGAGCATTCAACGAATCGAACGTGTCCTGAATCAAGGCATCGTCACCGCCGACGCGAAGGATCTCTTCGCTGGTCGGTTCACTTACTTGAACACGTTAGGGCTCTCAGCCGCACAAATCTTTGAGGAAACCCTCTCCACACTGTTCAACGCGCCTGGCGGGGGACAGCTCTACGTCGAGAATCTTAAGGGCGCAACCGGCGAGATTGCGCTCCATGTCGGTGACAATGAGCCATTCGGCGTCATCAACGTCGGTGATGATGCCAAATTGGTGAAGCAGTGTGAAGACAGGGGCTTGCAAAGCGGCGAGCGCGAGTTCACAGGGAGTTTGTTTCAGGAGATAAACCAATCGCATTCGACGGTGAACATCCTGATCGGATCGAAGAAGTTCACTGAGGGCTGGAATAGTTGGCGCGTCAGTACGATGGGACTGATGAACGTCGGCCAGACCGAGGGATCGCAGATTATTCAGTTATTCGGGCGCGGCGTCCGACTGAAGGGCTTTGGCATGAGCCTCAAGCGGAGCTCCAAGACTCAGCTCCCGGACGAGGTAAAGCGCCCAAAGCATATCGGCGTGTTGGAGACCCTTTCCATCTTCGGCATCCGCGCAAACTACATGGCGCAGTTCCGCGACTTCCTTGAAGAGGAAGGGTTGCCTGTCAACGATGATCGGCTTGAGTTTCTCTTGCCCATCATCAAGAACCTAGGAACTCAGAAGCTCAAGATCATTCGGCTGAAGAAATCAATCAATGGAGTGAGCACCGAGTTCGGTGATGCCTTCCGCAAGCTTGGGCCAATACCCACGATGGCTAAGCCAGACCCATCAAACGACAAATCCACGGTCTACTTGCAGAAGAATCAGGTAGTGCTCAACTGGTATCCGAAGATTCAGGCAATGAAGTCGAGTGGTGCTCAGGGGGGAAATGCAGACGCCTCGCCAAACCAGACACATCTGACCGCAAAGCACATTGCGTTCCTCGACATGGACCGCATGTTTTTTGATTTGGAACGCTTCAAAGCAGAGCGTGGTTGGTACAACTTGAACATTACTGGCGAAGGGATGATCCCGCTGTTGGCAGATCAAAGCTGGTACCAGCTTCTGATTCCCGCTGAAGAGCTTGCTTTTGATTCCTTTGACAAAGTCCAGATGTGGCAACAGATCGCGCTGGCACTCTTGAAGAACTACACCGAGCACTACTACAAATTTCGCAAGCGGGAGTGGGAGTTGCCTCACCTCGAATACCAGGACTTGTCCGAAGACGACCCGAACTTCCTTGGGTCGAAAGATGAATCTGGCAGTGGTTATTATCGATTCCTCATTGATCGGTCACAGGAAGAGATTATTGCCAAACTGGAGGTGCTAAAGACCTCCATTGCAAATGGCTCTCTCTTGCCGTGGGAATTTCAGGGTTTGAAGGCCCTATGGTTTGACCGGCACCTCTACCAACCGTTGCTGTACTTGGACAGCAACGTCGTCGAGATCAGCCCCATACCGCTCAACCAAGGCGAACGGCGATTTGTTGAAGACATCAAGGCATATCACGACAGCTCAGGTGAGTTCTTTGCCGATAAAGAGCTGTACCTACTCCGCAATCTCAGCCGCGGCCGGGGTGTCGGCTTCTTCGAAGCTGGCAACTTTCATCCAGACTTTATTGTTTGGCTCCTCGTCGGCGGTCAGCAATATGTAATTTTTGTAGATCCTAAAGGCATTCGGAATCTCGGCCAGACCGACCCCAAGATTCAGTTTCACGCGACGATAAAGGAAATCCAGCATCGTCTCGGCGATTCGAACGTACGGCTAGAGTCATTCATCATCTCGAATACGCCCTCGCATACGATGAAAATGCTCTGGAGTATTGACAAGGCTCAGATGGAGGCTTCTCACATCCTCTTTCAAGAAGAAGATAAGGATAGCTACATCGAAGCGATGTTGAAGACGGCTAGCGGGAATCACCTATTGACCGCGTCAGGATAGAGAACTGCGGTGCGCCCCGAAAGATGATCTCTGTGACATCTGCTCCCCGCTGGTTTTTGTTAGTTAAGTGCCTATCCCTGAATTTGGCTGCGGATCACATCTCGAATCTGCGCCGCATCGAACCCGCCGGCAGTCGATTCCGTTGTTGTCACGAGTGTACCGTTGGAACCATTCCCCTCTGTGGCGGGAAGAACTCCTTGTGCACGGTACCATGCAAGTTTGGCGTTCCAGCTCTTTCGATAATCCTCGCGCTCTAACATTCCAAGGTGTTCCCAGTAGATAGTCCTCCCTGAGATTTCATCGTCTATGGTGAAGTCGGGATACCGGGTACCACCACCGAGGGTCAGCGGCCTCTCGTACTCAAAAGCGATCCCGGCAGCGGCGAGCGCATCCGCAATGATCAGTTCGGACTTAGATCGCACGGCGAGACCCGTGCTCGTGCGATGTATTAACCCTTGCTGAAGAAATATGCTGCCTTTGGACTGAGGGTATTCCTGCATCTTGCAGGGCTGTAGAAGGTTTGTAAGCCGCCGCGCAGTTTCGGATTTCTGAGGCGCAGCAAGAGCCTTTAAGAGTGCTCTCGGCCCCTGATGCATAACGATGACTCGATCTTGGTGTCTTGTCAGAGCAGTGTAAACAAGTTCTCTCGACAAAATGGGATGGGTTTCCGGTAGAACCATGATGACAAGGCCGAACTGACTTCCCTGAGCTTTATGCACAGTGAGCGCATAAGCAAGTTCCAAAATGGGCGAGCCTTCATCGCCAAAATCCCTACCGGAGTATCCATAAGTTGACCCAACTTGTGATGCAAATTCAATATTGAGGAAGCCTGGACTCTTATTTAGGGCAAACTGCCCCACTGCGATACCGATCTCCCCATTGGCCAAATAGCCTTGACCGTCAACCTTGGGGTATACCGATCGTCTGTGGTTTCGCAGGTTTAAGACTTTATCTCCATAAACGATTCTCTCTGCACCCAAAGGCTTGGGGATAGACCGCCCCCATGGCTTGGAGGCAAATGCAATCATGTCAGCGCGAAATCGTTCATGAATCTGGCGGTTGATGTCTCCGACTCCGAATGGCATCCCACGCAACGGACTCAGGATTTGCCATTTTTCCGCCGCATTCACCGCACCAGGAACACCATTTTTAGTCGCATTGAAATAGTCGTAATCGCCGTTCACTGTTGATCCAAGCGCCGCATTGAAACTCCGCGAATCGTGAACGCCATTGAGTGAAAGTTCCTTCATCAGAACATCCATCAATTTGAGTTGGAAGTCATCTGAAGTACCCCATTCAATAAACTGAATTTGACCAAAGGCATCATCCTGTCCGCTGAAAATATCGTCTTCGCCAGCGGAAGGCGGCGTGTTACCAAACCAACGAGCAAATCGGAGATCAGGCCGGTCGGTTCCGATCTGCCTTCTCTCAATCGTCAGTTCCGCATAACCCGAGGTCACTCGGGGGAAACGGGACTCGCAGTCGGCTGGACGAAGTTTCGTAATGATGTCAACGAAAGGGCGTCCTGCGCCGATCGGCGGCAGTTGAGCGGGATCACCGACGAATACAAATCGCTTCACGCCTTGCAGCGCATCAAAGAGTGCGCCGAGCATATCCTCCGTCAACATGGACGCCTCGTCAACGATGACTGTGCCGAACGCGGTCTCTTGGGGACCGCTAGTCATGATGTATCTTCCGGATGCGCCGTCGAAGCGCCCGTGCTGATTGAGAAATTGAGCGATCGTCAGAGCCTTCGCCCCGCTGGTACTGGCCAATTCCTGCATTCGCACACGGGCTTTGCCCGTAGGGGCGAGCAGGAGCAACCCTGTGTCTTGTATCTCTTGCTGCGCGCAAAAGACACCCAATACGGATGTCTTTCCAGCCCCGGCTGGGCCAGCTAATACGCTGAAACGGGCTTCGCCAAGTTCTTTCAGGGCAGCAGCCTTTTCGAGACGCGCGCGCTTCTCCTCCTCGCTGTTGTCAGTCCCGAATTTCTGATTAAGAAGTGCGGACCAATTCAAATTGAGAACATGACGTTTACCCGCCAGTCGTCCATTAACCTGCTTGCGAATGAGGTCGCCAATAGCTTTGTAACGTGCTAGCTGAACTGCTGTCTCGCCGTCCACATCCGCCGGTGTGACCTCGGGTGCCATATCTTTCAGGCGTGCAGCAATGATGTCGCCGGTAACCGGGCAAGCTGGTCTAAGCGAGCTACCCGCAATAGCCTCGACGATACGGTTTTTGGAAAGAAGCGTGTGACCGTTGAGCGCGGCTTTTTCAAGCTCGTGGATGCAGAACGCTCGGATGCGTCGAAGATCGACGGCTGAGTCGAGACCTGAAGGTGCTTCCAGAGGATGTTTCAACCGCACTACGTCTTCGGGGAAGATACCGCGATCCACGATGAGGACAGGAAGACCTTCGAGCAAATGACGATTCAACTCATAGAGACGATATGGATTCTCCAATATCTCCTCGTCTGTACCTCCGACTCCATTCGCATTTCTTGCGCCGGCATCGTAAAACATAGCCGCGTGGGACTGGCTAAGTTCAAAACGGCTCAAGAGCCGCAGGAACTGCTTGCGTTCGTGCGGTAAAGCTTTCCATGTGGGTGACAGCTCCTTCAAGTCTGTTTGAAGTGCCTTCGGAAGTGTCGCTGTAGGATTGTCAAACATCTTTTCGACAATCAGCCACGGATCAGCGTTCTCGCCAGCAATGTTCTGGAGGGCATGTGAAACGAATACGCCACGTGAAAGACCGAAAGCCGTAAGAACAGAGCCTAGACCAGGGAACGGGCCTCTAACCTTCCAGAGCCGCAACAACTCTGTATGTAGCCACTCCTTTTGCCATGTTGAAGCAGTACCAAGCTCCGAGTCCATCCGCGCAAGCGCGCCTTCAATCGCAAGTAAAGCGCCGATCGCGCCATCGTGGCTGACGAGTTCACTCCCGTAGGAAAACTCATCCCAGTGATCGTCTGGAACTGTTGCAGTGTATCGGACTATTTGAATCTCTGGATCTGTTTGCGCCCTTTCAAGAAGCGCTTGATAGGGAAGTAGAAAACCGTCCTGTGATTTATGTCGGATCGAGTGCTGAAGCGTGCGCTCCCAGACCATGCCGCGCATCCCTTCACCTTCGCGGTCATATTCCAGAAGTTTCCCAACATTCTTGACCTTACCCACCCCGACCAAGATTCTTGCTGTGGCTTCAATGAAGGGAACGTGTTTCGCATAGAAAAAGCATAGGGAATGTTCCGTTTGGAGATGAGAGGCGAATCCGTCGAGGAGATTCGTCTGGTTTTCCGCTTCATGGACCCAATTCGTCTTATAGCCCAACTCGGGTTCGCGATCTTCGCGAATGTCGAGTTCATAGAGGCTACTGTATTCATCCATGTTCTCTCGCATCATCCAACGAAACGGGACGATACCAGCGGAGTATGGCGGATAGCGCTGCGTGGTGGGTCTGAAATGTCCGTAGTGTTTCGAACTTTTCTCGGCGAGTGCGTGACGCTTCGTCACATCCATTTGAAACGGTGCCATGAAGGCCCCACGCTCTGACACGCAACAAGGCCATTGGGACTGTCCCAAGATTTCCAAGGACTGACCGGCCACTGATTCTTCCATAGCGTCGTTCTTATCCGAGGAGATGCCTTTCAGCTTTGCACATGCACCATTAAGTCGAGGCGAATTGCATACCTTTCCTGCCCAATCAGAATCGTGCCAGGGTACGCGAATTGAGATATGGCGCAGAGGTCTTTCAGTGAGATTCGACAAAGGCACACAGATTCCTAAACGAAATTTTTGTCAGTCTGACGCTCAAATAATACTAGGCAGTATCGACATATAGACTTTGCGGCGGCCGTTGGATTTGATGTTCTGTCTACATGACCGTTAGTCGCTATGAGTTGAGTGATGTGCAGTGGAGTCGGATCGAGGGTTTGCTGCCTGGGCGGG
>JAYVZU010000179.1:0-6015 GCA_043783075.1 Rhodanobacteraceae bacterium | reverse complement strand
CGGAAGATGGCGGCGGACCGCGTGCGATCAGCGAGGTGTTTGCGAAGGTAGAGCTCGTGGCTCGTGAGCGGCGTAAGCGCGTCTCGACCGGGCAGATGAACAAGTTCCTGGAGCAGGTGGACTTCCAACGCGCCAGCGTTCCGATGAACAAGCGCGTGAAGATTTACTACATGACGCAGGCGCAGGTTGCTCCGCCGACGTTTGTTTTGTTTACGGATCGCGACATCAAGATGCACTTCAGCTTCGAGCGGTTTCTGGCCAATCAGATTCGCGAGAGCTTCGGCTTTATTGGAAGCCCGATCTGGTTCAAGATTCGCGCGCGAAACAAGAAGAAGGAGCAGGACTAGGGTATCCCCCTCCCCCTATCAAAAAGACCTAAAGTCTCGATCTAAAGGCCTTAAGTCCGGACTTGCAGTAAAGTCCGGACTTAAGGCCTTTGTTTGCTTCGTAGGTGCTTGTAAAGTATTGCATGATAGGGATTTATCCCTATCATGCAACGTACTTTTAGTGGGTAGGTAGGCCGATGGGTGGCGGTGGAGTCGCGTAGAAGAAGCTGGGCGGCGGTTCGGGAGTGGGTTGCAGCAGTTCGCCGAGCAGCGGGTAGCGTCCGCCGAGGAAGTACAGCGAGTACGCCTGGAAGAAGGTCCCCACCAGGCTCGCCAGCATGAAGATCGCCACGAGTACTACGGCAGCAAATGCGAGCACCAGCATGGCGATCATGGCCCACATTCCAACTCGCGCTCCCATCCCCGCACCATGCAGTGTGGCCCACAGAATTCCGCCGAGCGCACCGAACGGGATCAGCAGGATGAGGCAACTGATAAAGATTCCGATGAAGGTGCCGATCGCTATCGCGATCTGCAGAACAACGCGCATTACAACATAGAGGAAGACCTGCAGCGGTTCCGCGCGCATCAGCCGAAGGACGCGTGCGGCTGTCTCTTGCAGTGGGGTTCCTTCGAGCGCCATCGAGGGCAAACCGAAGTCGTGCAGCAATAGGTTGCCGAGGCCAATGACGATGGCTACCAGCAGAATTGCGCCGAGAAACGCCATCAGTGTCCCGAAGAATGACGGCAGATCCGGTGCTGTACCGCCTTTTGGAAAGGTATGGATGAAGCCGAGGACGGCGGGAATCAGAATTGGTAAAAATAACACCATAGCGCCAACCGTGAAGAGAAAGCGCAGACCCATCCAGCGCCACGTCGCTGGTCCAAACCGAATCCAGATCGGACCAATGGTGGTGTCGCGGCGCAGAACGAAGTCGAACATCACGAATTGAAGCCGCGCCGAAAGATAGAAGAAGGCGAACCAGACCACGAGGAACACGACGCCGATGACAAGCAGAAACGAGGCCACAAGAGCTATAGCCGGAAGGTGCAACGGGCCGTGGGGGATTCCACCCGGACGTCCAATGCTGTTGGAGTTGAAATTAAAGCTGCCCGTCCCGGCAAACGCGGCGACGAGTCCGATCTTCAGCATGGTCTGCCACCGGACCGGGTTGAGCAGCAGATTGCGGGTATGGTCCCAGGCTGGCGAGATGGCGTCGATGGCGGAGAGCGGCTGCATGTGGGGCTCCGTGCTGCTTTGGAATTTGCGGCGGGCCTATGAAATCTGTACTGACGTAGCTATACGCATTATGCGACGGCGGGGTTCATTGGCATGGGCGGCCCACCATCGTCGTCTTCGTGTTCCTCTTCCGACGGGTAGACCGGGGGCGGGGTAAACGGTGCGCCGGGTTCAGGGTCCAAGATGTTTCCCAACAGCGGATACCGTCCGCCGAGGAAGTAGATTCCGTATGACGTAAGCCAGGTAAGGACATATCCGGCCGTTCCCAACGAGATGTACCCGGACCACCCGATGAATGCGCTGTAGAAGACGACCGCGAGGCTAATAAGCAGCACAGTGGCGACCGGGCCGCCCTTGTGATTGGAAAAACTGTCAAGTACAAACCCGAAGGTCATTACGAAGTAGAACGGGATGTAGGAGACAAGCGTGGCCGCATATTGGAAGATGAATCCAACGATCGTCAGCACAAACTTGAGTAGCAAATACACGATTACGGCAAGAGGGTCCGCAACGATGACTTCGAAGCCGCGGCGCAGAGCGGACTGCAGCGACATGTCTTCGAGGATGTAGAACGGCATTACGAAATCATGGAGTACGGTTGAAACAATTTTGAGCACCAACATCAATCCGTAAACCATGGCGAAAACAAGAAGGATATAGGAGAAGGATACGGATGACGCTCCTTGTGCAGTAGAACCGGCTGCAGGAATGGTTGCGGATAACTCTTTGATGGGGTGGTAGGCGAACGCGGCCGCCGTCAAGGTAAAAGCAGTTCCAATTGCCACCTTGAGCCATATCCAGGGCCAGACTCGAACCGAGTAACGCCGCCAGATCGGCCGAATAAACTCGGGGTGAGTTATGACCATCTCGAACGCGACAAGCTCCATCCGTGCGCACAGATAGAACACGAACAGGAAAAGAAGCGAGAGGATGCCACCACAGAGGATGATCGCCATGCGGTACGGAGCAAGTGGACCGATTTGCCCTTGAGGGACCAGAAAGAGGATCAGGAAGAACGGGACAAAGACGCTCCCCACGAAAGCTACATAAGACGACGCAGCGAGCTTCCACGAGCGGCCAAAGCGAAAGGGGCGGAAGAGGGTCTCATTGGTCCGGGTAAAGGCCGGGGAGATTGCGTCGATCGCGTTGAGAGGCTGCATGCGGTAGAGGGCCCTCGAACAGATGTGAGAAGAGTATCGCAGAACGACCAATATAGAGATTCTGGCTTCGCCAGAATGACGACCGTGCGGGTTTTGGTTAGCTGGAGTAGGTGTAGAAACCCTTGCCGGATTTACGGCCAAGCCAGCCCGCGTCCACCATCCGTATGAGCAGCGGACAGGGGCGGTACTTGGGGTCGCCCAGCCCCTCCACCAGCACCCGCATAATGTCCAGGCAGACGTCCAGACCGATGAAGTCGGCCAGAGTCAGCGGCCCCATCGGGTGGGCCATCCCCTCACGAAAGATAGTGTCGATGGCCTCTGGGGTTGCGACGCCCTCCATCACGGCATAACAGGCCTCGTTGATGAGCGGCATCAGGACGCGGTTCGAGACGAAGCCTGCGGCGTCGTTCACCTCCACGGGAATCTTGCCGAGGCTCTCGGACATTGCGCGGACGGTGTCGAAGGTGGCTTGCGAGGTCTGCAGCCCGCGAATAACCTCGACCAGCTTCATGACCGGGACCGGGTTGAAGAAGTGCATCCCGATAACCTGCGAGGGTCGCCCCGTCAGCGCTGCGAGTTTCGTGATGGAGATGCTGCTGGTGTTCGATGCGAGGATCGCTTCGGGCCCCAGAATGGCGTCGAGCTTGCGGAAGATCTGGGCCTTGACCTCGAAGCGTTCGGTGGCGGCCTCGATCGCAAGCCCAGCCGGGGCGAGGTCGTCGAGCGAAGTTGTGCAGGTGATGCGGGCGATTGCCGCGTCAGCTTCCGTCGCGATCAGTTTTGCCTTCGAGACTCCGCGGGCAAGATTCTTGCGAATCGTCGCCAAGCCAGCGGCCAGCGCCGCATCGGAGACATCGCACAGCAATACCGGATGGCCGGAGCGGGCGAATACGTGCGCAATGCCGTTGCCCATGGTGCCGGCGCCGACGACTGCGATGGTTGTGGGGTTTGGCATTGGCGAGACCTAGCGAAGGTGCAGCAGCAGTACCGTAATGTTATCGCCGCCGCCTGCGTCGTTGGCCTGATCGATCAGGGTCTGGCAGAGGCTCGAAAGCTCCGGCATGGCGGCGCGCTTGCGGGCTGTCTCAAGTGCGAGGAAACGCTGGAATGTCTGCGAGAGCTCTGCGTCGGTCAGGTCGCGGGTCAGGCCGTCGGAGGCCAGCAAATAGATGTCGCCGTGGCGCGGCTCGATGTGCCGAATCTCGGGTTCCACATCGGGCTGCGAGCCGACCGCCCGCGTAATGATGTTGCGCATCGGATGAAATGCCGCCTCAAGGGGAGTCAGTTCACCCATCCGAACCTGCTCTTCGACTAGCGAGTGGTCCTGCGTCAGCAGTTGCAACGCGCCATCGCGGAAGAGGTAGCAGCGGCTATCGCCAACGTGGGCCAGAGTGAGCGCTGTAGTCGCTCCGGCGTGGGCGGGGCGCAGTAGCAGCGCGACGAGTGTGGTGCCCATACCGCGGTTCTGCGGGTTCAGCATCGCATGGGTAAAGACGGAGCTGTTTGCCTTACGAATCGCGATATCCAGACGAACATCGGGGGTCGGCGTGCGCGGTGGAGCGTCCTCGTCCCTTGGCGGATCGAGCGATTCGAGGAACGCCTCGGTCGCCATCTTGCTGGCGACTTCTCCGGCTGCGGCACCGCCCATTCCATCGCAAACGACGAAGGCTCCGGTCTCCGGATTGGCGGCACACATATCCTCATTGCCCTTGCGGACACGGCCGGGGTGCGAGAGCATGGCGAAGCTGAATGATTTGGATGACATGGAATTCGAGAAATGGCTCTCGGCAAAACGATACACCCAACCGGGCGCTGAACCAAGAACTGTCATAGGCTCAAGTCTACGAGGTGATACTGGGTGAATCAGATTGTGCACGGGGATAATTTGGCGGTGCTGCGCGGAATCGCGTCAGAATCGGTCGATTTGATCTACATTGACCCGCCCTTCAACACGGGGAAACGCCAGGTAAGACCGCGCCTGAAGACCATTCGCGACGAGAGCGGTGATCGCACAGGTTTTGCGGGTGTGCGATACCGCACCGAGAAGGTCGCCGACTCGCTGGGCGGCTACGGCGACCAGTTCGATGACTTTCTCGGCTTCCTGCGCCCCCGCATGGAAGAAGCCAAGCGAGTCCTGAAACCTGCCGGTTCGCTCTTCTTCCATATCGATCCCCGCGAGGTCCACTACTGCAAGGTGATGCTCGATGAGATCTTCGGACGCGAGTCTTTCCAGAACGAGATCATCTGGGCCTACGACTACGGGGCTCGCGCCACAAAAAAGTGGCCTGCAAAGCACGACAACATCCTCTGGTACACCAAGGACCCCAAATGTTTTACCTTCGACCTGAACAAGACGGACCGCATTCCCTACATGGCTCCCAAGCTGGTTGGCCCGAAGAAGGCCGCGCTGGGCAAGACACCGACCGACGTCTGGTGGCACACCATCGTCTCTCCCACCGGCAAGGAAAAGACCGGCTACGCAACACAGAAACCGCTCGGCATTCTGGAGCGAATCGTGCGTGTCCACACCCGGCCAGGAGACCTGGTGCTGGACTTCTTCGCTGGCAGCGGGACGGCTGGTGTAGCGGCGGCAAAGAACGGGCGGGAGTTCTTCCTCGTTGACGAGAGCGCCGAGGCCATCGTCGTGATGGAAAAGCGGCTGGGCGTGAAGGCGAAACGACACAGGAAGAAGGCTTTGCGCCGGAAGGTCGCGGCCCCCACCTCAAACGATGAAGCTGTTTGAGATGGGGCACTCGGGAGCGAAGGTGTTGGGCCAATCTGGTAAAGTTCCTACACTGCAATCGAAGGCAGGCCAGGCCTGCGCGGTGGACTAAAGGTCGCCGAGCGAAGCGGACCCGGTGCTGAAGGCGCTTAAGTTTGCTGATCGGCTGGAGCAATATCAGGCGGCGCTTGTGGCTGATCCGAAATCCAGCACAGCGAAGGAAGGGAGCGTCAGAACGCTGATATACTAGGGGAAGCTGGACGAAGCCCTGGCCACGGCAATCAAATTTGACGCGGCCAAGCCGGACGACCCCGCACTCCTAAATGGACTTGCAGCAATACGCTTTTGCCGCGGTGAGACGACCGAAGCTGCGGTGGCATTGAACAAATCGATGCGACTGAACCCGTGCCTGGCGATGACCCACTACTAGATGTTGCGCTATCTATTGCTCAATGGCATATCCTTGTTTGCAAAGCGACAGCTTGACCTTGCCCATAATCTGGTGCCAGGAAACCTCGCACTTACGCGTATCTGGCGGGCCAGCCATGCGGCTCCGCCCACGCAGGA
>JAYVZU010000178.1:0-1980 GCA_043783075.1 Rhodanobacteraceae bacterium | reverse complement strand
TCACCCGCGGCAACTGGCTGATCGGAATGTGCTCGGCGGAGTCGTGGAACAGCACTAAATCAATCGTGTCCCCCGGATACTGCGTCCGGATCAGGTGTGCAAGCGCCATCGCAACCCGCTTCGCCGGAGTGAATCGGTCTTCGCCATACAAAATCATCGAGTGCGAGCAATCGAGCAGCACGACCGTCGCGCAGGAGCTTTGGTAGTCAGCCTGCTGCACTTGAAGGTCAGAATACTCAAGGTTCAGCTTGCCGTTGTGCTGGTTGAAGTCCGTCCCCTCGCGGGCAAACACGTTCGATAACGTCGCCGTTATATCGAGATTGAGCGAATCGCCAAACTCATATTGCTTCGAGCTCCCGTTCGTCTCCACGCCGGAGGCCTCGTGCCGCGTGTCATGTTTCCCAAGCGAAGATTTTCCCAGCGGCCCCAGCAATTCGCGCAGAGCTTTATACCCAAGAAAATCCATCCCCTTGTCGGTCACTTCGAAACGCGCACCTTCCGCGTCGCCCGACTCGCCATGCCCCTGCCCTTCGGCGGGTTCCTCGGCGTTGATGAAGTTCTGCTCCTGCATCTTCTGGATGATCTGGTCGATCAGCTCCTCGACGCCCTCTTCGTTCAGAGCCTCGAACTTCTCCTGCGTCTCTTCATCGAATAAATCGCCCGATTCGAGCGCCTGACGAATCGCCTCGCGCAGGTTTTCGAGCGTCTGCTCCCCATCCAGCGACTGAAACCGCGACATGGGATCCTGAAATCCGGAATCCAGCAGAAAATCAGACAAAGCCTGCATCAGGTCGTCGAGGTCGACAGACGAGCTTAGGTCGCCGGTGAACTTGGTATAGCGGACGCGCTTCATGGACAGACCCTCGCCCTGATTATCTCAGGTGCAGGTTGGATGATTGTCGTGGCATGAAAGTTCCGGGCGTGAGTCGGCTAGAAGTGGACGACCAGCCCCGTATTGAGCGTGAAAAAAGTCGGATTATTCGTCCCGAACTTCACCAGACCCTTGCCGCCGCCGATCTCCACGATGCGCCAGTCGAGCGGGCCAAGAAGTGGATAATCGACCCCGCCAATCACCTCAAACACCCCATACTGGTTGTTGAAGATGCCCCCGATCGAGCCGGTGGTCTGCCCGGACGGGGTGGAAAGGTTGGTGGTCCGCGATGCGAGATATCCGACCGCAAACTCGCCATAGGGCTTGATCCGCAGCACCGGAGGATGGATTCCCAGCTTGATGCCAACCATCGCGGAGTCTGCTCCCGATGTGCCTGGCTTGGTCGAGCCTCGAAGATCGATGCCGAGACGAACCGGGCCGACTGGGATGAAATTCGCTGTAATTCCGCCACCAACACCATACGAGACATAGCTCGCGGTCGCCTCGTTGTAGCCAGTGGCGCTGTAAACTGCACCAGTTGCGATGTTGGAGAGGTGTGCCGGAGAAAACGTGCCGTAGATTGCAATTGCCTGGGCGTGCGCGGCAATCGGAAGCGCGAGCAGGAGGGGGAGGAGGAGTCGGCGCATAGGTTGAGGTTAGCCGCCCCCCGGGAGTGGGGCAAGGGGATTCTTCAGTTACCTGGCTTCGATCCTCTGCAGCGCAAACAAAAAACCCCATTCTGGCCGATGAATCCAGACAGAATGGGGTACTCAGAAAATCTAAAGGGTTGGCGTAACGGCCGGTGTACCCAGATCCGCAATGGTGCTGCGCAGGTACTTGTGCGGATTCACAGGGGTGTTGTGAATGCGGACTTCGTAGTGAACATGGTTGCCAGTCGTGCGGCCAGAGTGACCAACATACCCAATCACTTGTCCGCGAACGATCGACTGACCAGCAGTCACTGCGAATCCGCTCATGTGGCCGTAGCAGGTCTGAATGCCGTGTCCGTGGTCGACGCGCACCATGCGACCGTAGCCGCTCTCCTGCCCGGCTGATACAACGACGCCGTCAGCAGTAGCGCGAATCGGCGAACCAAGCGGGCCGGAGAT
>JAYVZU010000177.1:0-1981 GCA_043783075.1 Rhodanobacteraceae bacterium | reverse complement strand
CCATCTCCTCCAAAAACAACTCCCGGCGAGACTTACGGCCATACTTCTCAAACATTCCCTGACACGCCTAACTACGCTGCTTCATCGCAATCCACCCCTGAACTTCAGACTAATCAATCAGACTGTGGACGCAAATCTTGTGCAGAGGCTCCCTTAGATCAACTCAGCCCTGCGATAGGCAGCGGGCGACGTACCGACCAACCGGTGGAAGACCCGCGAGAAGAAGGCGTCTTCGGCAAATCCGCAGTTCTGCGCGACCTGCTTGATAGGGAGATCGGTGGTTCTCAAGAGTGCGCAGGCTCGGTCGACGCGGCACCGGCGTATGAACTGAACCGGACTGACCCCGAAGACTCTCTGGAACAGGCGGCGGAAGTGAGTCTCCGAGACGAATACCTGCCGGGCCAGGTCTGCAAGGGTGATCTCGTGGCAGGAAAGGTTGTCGTCGATCCAATCGAGCACCGGCTGTAAGCGGGGCAGTTGTGCCTTGCAGTCGATGCTGGCTAATGGTGTGACAAATTCTACTTCGGCACGAATCATATAAAGCAAGATTGAAAAGATTTCGCTGGTCATGGCCAGGGACCAACCTGGCGTCTTGACTGCATATTCACGCACCAGGCGTTCGGAAGCTTGCTTGTAAGGGGCCATCTGGCGGCCCCGGATGTACAAGGGAAATCCCAGCATGTACAGAAGGTCGATGCCACCCAAGAGCGTTGCATAAAAGTGCACCGCGTATACGTGTGGCTCCTCACTGGCCGTCCCTTCGATGGAATGTTCCATACCCTGCGGGATGAGCAGCATGTCCGCAGCACGAAAATCGTAGACCTTCGCAGGGCTTCCGAAGTATGTCTTTCCGGAGCCGCGCTCAAACCAGAAGAACATGGAATTGTTGAGGACTCGTGGCCCGACCTTCCACTCACGCGGCCACTCCCATCAACGGCTGAGACGACCTGAATCTTCATCGCAGCCAGCCATCCGTCCAGTTGCGCTGAAGGAAGCGATGGAAAGTTTTGAAATGGATGAAAGGTACAGGCCTCCCGCGCCTGATTCGTGGTCAGTAGAACTTTTCGCTCATTCATCCGAGCAAAATACACATGACAGCGTTTGCGGTCCACCTACGTTGGATGTCGGTTTGGTGCTATCTGCATAGAAGTAGAGCGATACCAGTCGTTCTCGGCGACGGACATGACTTAAACAAGCACAGTGTTGGACTTTTCGAATCTCAATCGGGATGACACTGCGGTATCGATTGTGTCCGGACGCAGCCGAATGTTAGTGTTCAACTGATTATGACCATTCGTAAGAGATATTCGCTGGTTTCATTCTGCATCGCCGCCATCGCTCTTACTCCGGTCGTCCTCGCCCAGGCTGTTCAGGACCCGACGGTCGGAAGCCTGAACAAGCAAAGCCGCCTGGACTGGTTTCAGGACCAGGGATTCGGGCTCTTCATCCACTGGAGCGTCGACAGCCAGCTTGGCACCGTCATCAGCCATTCGCTGGTTGACGCATCGCCGGAATACACCGAGCGCTTCTTCAACGAGCTACCCAGGACTTTCTCGCCCGACAAGTTCAATGCCGACGCAATCGCCCGGCTAGCTAAACTCTCCGGCGTGCGCTACATGGTGTTCACGACCAAGCACCACTCCGGCTTTACGATGTTTTCGACCGCGACCACCAAGTTCGGCATCATGGACACGCCCTTCCATCGAGACATCAGTGCCGAGCTTTACGGCGCATTTCGCAAGCAAGGCATCGCCACAGGAGTCTATTTTTCGCCCGATGACTTCCACTGGCTCTATGAGCATCACATCCCGATCAACCGGAATGTCGACGGAGTCCGCTTCAAAGCCAATCCCGAGCTGCTCCAATACGATCAAATGCAGGTTCGTGAGCTGTTCACGCAGTATGGGCCAATGGATATAGCCTTCTTCGATGGCGAGCCGCAGGGCCTTCGCGAGGTTGCGTGGAAGCTGCAGCCTGATGT
>JAYVZU010000176.1:0-6027 GCA_043783075.1 Rhodanobacteraceae bacterium | reverse complement strand
ATCCTCGACTCAACCAAGGTCGCTGCCGCCTCTGCCGCCTACCGGGACGTCGCTCAGACGGTCAACTTCGCCGACAGCCGTATTGGAACGCTCGTCATCCCCACCGGTCAGCGCTCGGTGGCAATCGCCGCAGACGACTCCGGCAAGGATGCAAAGGGATCTGCCTCCCTCTCCGTGGCCTTTCACAATCTGGGCAAACAGACCGCAAAATCTGAAGCCAACAAAGCCTTCCCAATCGCAGCCAAGGACATTGGAGCACCAGTTCTCGGCGTCACAATCGTCGTCAACTTCGCCTCGTTCAAAGGCACCAGCTCCTCGTTTGGCTCGTCCAAGGCGACCATCGCGCCCGGAGCCACAATCGATGGCGGCAACAAAAATGAACTAGCACTCTTCACATCCATCCTCGCCTGGGATGCGAAGTCCTGCGAGTATGTCGGCTGCATGGCCCGCGTCTACCTTGAGGGTTACATTCACTCCGATGCCCCCATCGGCAAGACCAGCACCTACGGCAAGTGGGGGTTGGGCAATTCCACCAGCAAGTCGGCAGTTCTCGAAGCCGACCCGGAGCTCTACGAAAAAGGTGTTTTGGATGTGACAGCCCAGGCGAGTGGGATGCTGATCGACGCAATGCAGAAGGAAAAGTAGCCCTCCCCGGCAAGAATGCCCTGCAGCCACTCTCTTGGCTCCAGGGCATTTCTCTTTGCAAAGGTGAAATTACTTGAAGATCTGTGTCGTGAAGTCGGCCAGAAAGTCGCGCCACAGGAACCAATAGTGACGGCCAGGAATCTCCTTGTAAGACGTTGGAAGTCCTTTCGCCTTCAGGTCTGTTTCCAGAGCCACAGTTCCGGCCCGAGCCATATCGATATCTCCTGCTCCCGTCCAGTAGAGCTTCACCTTATCCTTCTGGATCTCACTCAGCTGCGCTTCAAATTCCGGGTCACCGACGCGGCCGCCGCCACTGAACACGCCGATGTAGTCGAAGGTATTCGGATTGTTATTGGTCGCGACAATCGTCTGTCCCGCGCCCATCGAAAGACCGGCAATCGCTTTGTGGGCCTTATCGGTATAAACCCGATAGGTCTTCTCCACGAACGGCATCACATCCTTCACCAGGCTCTCCGGGTAAGACCCCGGATACGGCACTGGCGGCCGGGGAACAGCAGGCATATTCGGATTTGCCGGTGCAGGATTCGGCGCGGGAGCCGTCACCTGTGTGATCGAAGGAGTCGGACCAAAGCCAAAGCCCTGCGACACACTCTGCGTGGCATTACCATTCGGCATCACGACGATCATCGGCACAACTTTGCCCGCCGCAATCTGGTTGTCCATAATCACCGTTGCGCGACCCATCACCGTCCAGGCGTCTTCATCTCCGCCACCCCCGTGCAGCAGGTACAGCACCGGATACTTCTTCGCCTTATCCTGTTCATAATTTGGTGGCAGATAGACGTACATGCGACGGCGATCCATATGCAGCGTCGGCGATGGATACCAGATCTGCTCGACAGTCCCATGCGGAACGTCCTTGAAATCCCAGATCGCCGACTCTGCTCCGCTCACCATCAACATGCTGTTGAATCGGCTACCATCGCGCTCTGTCTCGGAGTTCGACGGATCAATGGCGCGAACTCCATCGACCAGAAACCAGTAACCGTACATCTGCGGCGTCAACGCAAAGGTCGTACTCCAGACACCCGCGTCATCCTTGGTCATCGGCAGGTTGGTCGCTCCAATCCAGCTGCCATTCAAAGTGACCTCGCTGGCCTTCGGGGCAAGAAGCCGAAACGTCACCTTGTGATCCGCAGAGATCTCTGGAGACTTGATTTTCGCGACCGGCGCGGCAACTGGATTTGGCTGCGATTGTGCGAGTGCGATCACCGGAGCGACGAGGACCGTGAGAAGTAATAAACGTGCTGAGTGTTTCATGAAGCTCCTTTTACAAATCATCTGCGCGAATTCGTCCCGAACCGTAAGAACGACAGATCGCGTTCAAAGGCATCACGGGCAGTATAGGAACCTCTTCATCATTCTGTATAGAGTGTGCATTTCTTGAAGAACACGCTGGATGCCCCAAGCGGTCAGGCTCACATTGACATTCGCAAAATCCGTCTTGTATACAATGTTCGACGCTTCTAAGCTCCATCGACGGTATCCATCGCAGTGTGTTTCGCCAATCCGCATAAGCCAGCAGTCCAAACCGTCCGTCACGAGAACATGCCGCCTATTCATTCGTCTGCCAATTTAGATCGCCTGTGGAGCTCCTTGCTCCCGCGTCTCTCGACCGCCATCCTGTGTCTGTCCCTGTTCGCGGCGGCGGCCCTGCAGGCGCAGAACGATGTGCCCGACGCGATGCAAAACCCCTTCGCCTCCGATCCCACTGCAGTCTCCGCTGGCAAGATGCTGTATGAACAGACCTGCCAGGGATGCCACGGTGGCGAAGCGCGCGGCGACCGCGGCCCCTCCCTCCTCGGAGGCTTCAAACACGGATCGGCCGACACCGACCTCTTCCAGAACGTAAAGACCGGCGTCCCCGGTACCCAGATGCCCGCCTTCGGAATCCTGCCCTCCGACTCCATCTGGCGCATCATCACCTACTTGCGCAGCCTCGACACCACCAAGGCCATACGCGGCGAAAAAGTCGGTGGCGATCCCCTTCTCGGTGAAACAATCTTCGCTGGCAAGGGACAGTGTTCCAAATGCCACGAAGTCAACGGACAAGGCAGCGTCTTCGCCAGCGACCTCTCAGGAATCGGAACAAACTCCGCCGAATATCTAACCTCTTCGATCCTAAAACCCGGAACCCAGCCTGCCGCTCCCCGCCAGCAAACCGCTCCCAGAGAAGGAGCTTCACGCGGCGGCGGTGGCGGCAACTTCGGCGCGAACACGCCGGTCACCGAGATTGTGAAGACCCGCCAGGGTGAGGAGATTCGCGGCCTCCGGCTTGCCGACGACGGTTTCGCCCTGCTCCTGCGTCTGCCCGACGGCTCAGTACGGCGCTTCGAAAACGCAGACCTCATTGAGAAGCTCGAAGACCCCAGGTCGCTGATGCCCGACGACTACGGCCAACACCTTTCCTCAATCGAATTGCAGGATCTGGTCGCCTACCTCAAGACCCTCACGAACCGTTCGTTCGCCAAAACAGCGACTGCCGATATCCCCGGAGGAATCTCCCCCGAGCGCATGCTCCACAGCGCAGCAGAGCCTCAGAACTGGACATCCTACTGGGGCAACTACAACGGCAGTCACTTCACGCAACTCGACCAGATCACGCCCAAAAATGTCCAGCATCTCGCGCCGGCCTGGTCCGTTCAGATGCCCGGTTCCGTCGTTCTCGAAACCACGCCGCTCGTGGTCGACGGCATCATGTACACCTCCGGAATTCCCGGGCAGGTGTTCGCGCTCGATGCCAAAACCGGGCAGCAGATCTGGAAGTGGGAACGGCGTCTCAAAACAGAAAATCCCTACATGACAAACCCCTACAACCGGGGCGTCGCCGTCATGGGAAATCGTGTATTCGTCGGCACTCTCGATGCAGTTCTCATCGCACTCGACGCCCGCACCGGCCGAGAACTCTGGGAAGCGCCAGTCGCCGACACCATGCTCGGTTACACCATTACTGCCGCTCCCCTCGTCGTCAAGGACAAAGTCATCGTCGGAGTAGCGGGCGGAGAGTTCGGAATTCGCGGCTTCCTCGACGCCTACGACGTCAAAACCGGTAAACGCGTCTGGCGCTTCAACACCGTTCCCGGCCCTGAAGAGACCGGCCACGACACCTGGGCAGGCGATAGCTGGAAGACCGGCAGCGGTGCAACCTGGCTAACCGGCAGCTACGACCCCGATCTCAACCTGCTCTACTGGACCACCGGTAACCCCAGCCCCGCTTTGAATCCAGCTCCACGCGGTGGCGACAACCTCTACACCTGCTCCGTCATCGCGTTCGATCCAGACACCGGCGAACGCAAGTGGCACTATCAGTTCACCCCCGGCGACACCCACGACTGGGATGCCAACGAAGACGTCATCCTGACCGAGCAGGTAGTCAACGGAGTCAAGCGCAAGGTCCTGATTCAGGCCAATCGCAACGGCATGTACTACGTCCTGGACCGCACCAACGGCGAGTTCCTCTTCGCAACTCCCTACGTCAACCAGACGTGGAACAAGGGCTTCGACAAGGCGGGCCGCCCCCTCTTCACCGACGCCTGGAAGTCCTCACCGCAGGGAACAGTCGTTGCCCCGACCCTCACCGGTGGAGCGAACTGGCAGAATCCGTCCTACGACGCAGTCCGCGCAAGCCTATTCGTCGTCGCGGCAGAAGGTGCTCAAACCTACCGCAGCGCCGACATGCAATACGAACCCGGAAGGCAGTACGGTGGTGGCGCACCCGGCGGCGGCCCACGTAACGCAGGCAGTAGTGCACTCGTGGCCATCGACACCCTATCCGGCAAGACCCGCTGGAAGTACCCTCTATTGCGCAGATCCTTCGCAATCGGCGTCATGGCGACAAAGTCTGGGCTGGTCTTTTCAGCGACAGGCGAAGGCGACGTCATAGCACTCGACAGCTCGACGGGCAAGGCTCTATGGCATTTCATGGCCGGCGGAAACATCGCCGACGGTCCCATGAGCTACTCCGTCGACGGGCGCCAATACATCGCCATCGGCGCCGGCAACGTCCTCTACTCCTTCGCCCTTCAGCCCTGATTGCAAGCGCTATCTGAAATACAGCTGGTACTAGTACTGCGACCGTTTGAAAATCACCTTTCCGGTTAGCCTCTCAGCTCTTTTGTTTGTCATCCCGTAGGGATCTGCTGTTCCCTCGACAAACAATTTTTTCGAGTGGTCATGAGCCTAGTACGTTGCTCTGCCACCACTCAGGTCAAATACCGCTCCGGTCGTGAATGTGTTCTCCTCCGACACCAGCCAGGCAACCATAGCGCTCACCTCATCAGGCTCCAGAAACCGACCTCGCGGAATCCTCGACAGCATGAAGTCGATATGCTCCTGCGTCAGTTGGTCGAAGATGCGTGTCTTTGCAGCCGCCGGCGTAATGCAATTCACCGCGATATTGCTCTTCGCCGTCTCCTTGCCAAGCGACTTCGTCAGCGCGATAACCGCCGCCTTCGACGCGCTATAGGCCGAGGCATTCGGATTCCCTTCCTTACCTGCAATCGACGCCACATTCACAATGCGCCCATAGTTCTGCTTCAACATATGCGGCACCACCGCTCGGCAGCAGTGATAAACCCCAAACAGATTGATGTTGACCACCTGCTTCCACATGTCCACTGGATACTCCCACGTCGTCATGTTTGGGCCGGCAATGCCCGCGTTGGCGATCAGGATGTCGATCTTCCCCGACCGCGCAATCACAGCCTCTGTTGCCGCCGACACATGCTTTTCGTCAGTCACATCCAGCGCTTCGAAGTCAACTGACCCCAACTGCGATAGCTCTTGCGCGGCCTCGGCCAGCAGCTTTGCGTCCATATCCCAAAGCGAAACAGAAGCTCCGGAGAGAAGCAGCCGGCGAGCCACCGCGAATCCGATCCCTTGTGCTCCGCCCGTAACAACAGCATGTCGATCCTTCAAGTCAATTGCATTCATCGATTACCCCAGTTAAAACGTGATTGGATTTCTTACGCGATAACGATCAGCTAAACCACGCTACTTCGTGGCTCGCTTCTTCGGCCGACCAGATACTGCCTTCGCGGAGACTGTCGTGACCACCTGATCTCCCGGCTCCTTCAGATAAGAGGCCCTTAGGTGCTTCTTAAGCGCACCTTCAACGTCTTTCACCTTGGGGTCCAGCACAACGTCCAGCAACGCGCGATGATGATTCAGCCGCCACTCCTTCTCGGTTGGGCCAACGCGCTCCAGCAGATTATGCGCAAATGCAACCGCCGCGAGTGGATCCAAAATCGACGTAAGGTAGTCGTTCCCAGCGGCCGCCCAAATTGCACGATGGAACTCCAAATCCAACGCAGCTGCGTCAGCCACACTGCACGACGTATGCTCCATGCGATCCACCAGGTC
>JAYVZU010000175.1:0-18211 GCA_043783075.1 Rhodanobacteraceae bacterium | reverse complement strand
TGTTGACGAACGATTATTTCGTGTGACGCGAACCACGGACAATATGCCAGAGGAGACTGTTGAAAGTGTCTTGGCATTGGTTAAAAGTTTTGGTCTGGAACCGTTCAATCGGGATCTGACTGAAGATGAGATTCTTGGATACGGCCCAAATGGGCATTGCGAATAATGGTGGTTGATTCTTCTTTTCTGTTTGCAATTTTGCATCGTGAGCCCGATGCTTCAATGTATCTCGCGGCGATTCTCAACGACGTGACTCGGCTAGTTTCCGCCGCCACGTTGCTTGAGGTATCAATTGTCAGTATTCGATGGGACAAGGGCGATGGGATGGTGGCGTTGGATGTTCTCATCGCGAGGTTGAAGCTCTCGGTGGTTTCCGTAAACCACGAGCAGGTACTGATTGCGCGTGAGGCCTATCGCCGGTTTGGCAAGGGACAACACAAGGCAGGCTTGAACTTTGGGGATTGCTTTTCTTATGCGCTGTCGAAGTACAGCGGCCAACCGCTGCTTTTCAAGGGAAACGACTTTCGCCAGACGGATGTTGCCGTGGCATAGCGTTCACGAGCCATGAAGTCATTTTTTATTACATTCCTGCTTGTTCCACGAAATTATTGCGGCGACGTATTTTGGGCTCTTTTGAGTGCCATACATCGATAACGTCACATTTGCTTAGGGGAGTCGCTTTGTGACCATTCCACTATCGGTCTCGGTAATTTCTGTGCCCCCCGGAAGTTTCCACCTTGGTCGACCTCGTTCTTCCGGTGAAATAAGTTCATCAAATATCGACACAATCTGCTCCTTCGACATGAGCGCGTCCATGTCGACGACATTGTTGGAATAATGTCGTCTTTCGATGCTTAGCTCACAGACAGCATGATTGGCGGAGTAGATCGGATTGACTATGACGCCTGGCCTAATCTCATAGGCTTCGACGGCGTGATATTTCTGCAACCTGCCTGTGGCTTGAAAATTTACAAAAACAAGGAAACAGATTGAAGCAACCAGCTTCATCATTTTGAAGACCCTCCGCCGCTTTCTCAACGCTCCAGACGATAAGACCCTCTGAGGCGCATTGGGTTAGTATTCGACGTCCAGTTGCGTGAGCAGAAAGGCGTGGTCGAAGGCAATTTCTTTCAGGTAGTCGTAACGTCCGGAGGCTCCCCCGTGGCCGGCTTCCATGTTGATGTGGAGGAGTAATGGTGTCGCATTCTTCTTAATAGTGCGGAGCTTTGCGACGTACTTTGCCGGCTCCCAGTACATCACCTGCGAGTCGTTCAGGCTGGTTTTGACCAGCATCGCTGGGACGGCGTCGGGCTTCATCAGGTCCAGGTTCTCGTACGGCGAGTAGCTGTGCATGTAGGCGAAGTCGTCGGGCTCGTTGGGGTTACCCCACTCCTCGTACTCGGCGACCGTGAGGGGCAAGGACGCGTCGAGCATGGTGTTCATCACGTCGACGAACGGAACGTGCGAGAGGACGGCTTGGAACAGTTCGGGGCGCTGGTTCACCACCGCACCCATCAGCAGGCCGCCAGCGGAACCGCCTTCGATCGCGACGCGGTCGCGTGAGCCGTAGCCCTCGCGGAGGAGAGTTTCAACGACGGTGATGAAGTCGGTGAAGGTATTCATCTTGGCGCGCATCTTGCCCGCGTGGTGCCACTTGTCGCCTAGTTCGCCGCCGCCGCGGATGTGGGCGTAGGCGACGATAAAGCCGCGATCCAGCAGCGTGAGACGCGTGGGCGAGAAGCCGACGGGCAGCGCGTAACCGTACGATCCGTAGCCGTAGACGTAGAGCGGGTTTTGGGATTCGCCGTTGTCGGAGACGCGACGGCTGTGGAACATATTGCGCCGGTAGACGAGCGAGACGGGGATCATCACCTTGTCAGCCGCTTCAATCCAGAGGCGTTCGGACGCGTAGTCCTCGGGGTTGAAACCGCCGGGTACTTCCTGCTGCTTCAGCAGGGTAGAGACGCCGGTTGTTACGTTGAAGTCGTACACGGACGCGGGCGAGACGAGCGACTGGTAGCTGTAGCGGAAGTGCGTCGCGTTGAACTCGCGGTTGTTGTGGGCGCCAGCGGTGTAGGTGGGCTCAGGAAAGGTGATCTCGCGCGGGGTGTCGGTGGCGAAGTCGCGGACGGCGTTGCCGGTGATCGGGTAGACGCCGAGTGTGGGCAGGCCAGCCTTGCGCTCCGTCAGGACGCAGAAGGCTTGGAAAAGATCGAAGTCTTCGAGCGGGATATCGTCTTCGCCACGGAAGACTTCCTGCCAGTGGTCACGGCCAGGTGTGGCGACCGGGGCGACGACCAGGCGGAAGTTCTTGGTCTCGTCGTTGGTGCGGATGAAGAACAGATCGTCACGATGGTCGACGTAGTACTCCTGGTCGTCGACGCGGGGGGCGATCAGAACCCACTCGGCGGTCGGGGTGGTAGAGGGAATGAAGCGGTACTCGCTGGTAGTGTGGCTGCCGGCTTCGAGGAAGATGTACTTTCGGTCGCGGGTCTGGCCGAGACCGACGTTGAACCGTTCGTCTTTTTCCTCGAATACAAGAGCGTCATCGGAGGTTCCCACGGTGTGGCGGAAGGCGCGATCATGGCGCTTCGTGACTTCGTCTTCCGTGGTGTAGAAGAGGGTAACGGAGTCGGCGGCCCACGCAATGGAGCCGACGCGCTCAGCGGTGTCGGGCAGGTCGAGGCCGGTCGTCAGATCGCGCAGGTGCAGCGTGTACTGGCGGAAGCCGGTGTTGTCCGTGGTGTAAGCAAGCAGGTTGCCGTTGGGGCTGACGGCCATTGCTCCGAGCGCCATGTAGGGCTGGCCCTTGGCGAGTTCGTTGACGTCCAACAGAGTTGTTTCGGGTCTGGGGGGCGTGGTCGCGGTGCGGCGGCAGTAGATTGGGTATTGGCTACCCTCGACGGTGCGAGTCCAATAGAGCCAGCCGCGGTCAGGATACGGGACGGACTCGTCGGTCTCCTTGATGTGGGAGAGCATCTCCTCGTACAGCTCGGCCTGTAACTCCTTTGTTGGAGCCATGATGGAGTCGGTGTACGCATTTTCGGCTTCGAGGTGAGCTAGTAATTCAGGGGAGGATTTGTCGCGCATCCAGGCGTAGTCGTCGGCCAGTGTGTGGCCGTGGATGACGGTCGGCGCCGGTACGCGGCGGGCCGTGGGCGGCATAATTCCTAGGCTGGGGAAAGCTTCCGGTGTAACGGCCGAGGCGGGTTCGGAATTGCTCATGCTTGTCATTGCTCCAGAGAACAGGATACAGTGCCGGGCAATGAGATTTGCGGGGCAACCCGGGGCTCTATGCAGGGCAGCAAATGCACTAACGGCATGGGTGGATTTGTCGGTGTAGTAAAGGTGGACCTGGAGCAGTCGATAACGGGCCCTGAGACTGACGCAGTTTGACGGAGTTGGATTTCCAGGAGCGAAGCATGAAGACGATTCGTATGGAAGGCTTGATCTTTGGTGCGGCTATTTTGCTGGCACCGATTGCAGCGATGGCTCAGATTCCCGCAGCGGGGAGCAGCGCAGCACAAAATCAGTCGGCAGCTGAGATGGCAAGCCTGAGCATCAACGATATCAGTACCAACGCGTCGGCTGGCGTAGATACGCAGCTGATGAAAGATAAGATGTTCGTCCACAAGGTGGCGCTGGGCGGATTTGCCGAGGTGCATTTTGGCCAATTAGCCGCGCAGAAGGCTTCGAGCGATGACGTGAAGAAGCTGGGTCAGAAGCTGGTAGACGACCACACGATGCTCGACAACGACTTGAAGGCAGCGGCCGACGAGCTTGGCGTTCGGACGCCGGCCAAGATGAGCAAGGAAGATCAGGATGATTTCGACAAGCTGAGCGCGCTCTCTGGAACCGACTTTGACAAGGCGTATCTGACTTACGCGTTGAAGGCCCATCGGCGGGATTTGCACGAGTTTCGCGCCGAAGTGACGCAGACGAACGATCCGCAGATCAAGGAAGCGATCGCAGGGATGGAGGCGACGGTTGCTGGGCATCTGTTTATGGTGAATAAGCTCGCCTTGGCGAATGGTGTCGCTTCGGCGCATAAGATGGGCGCACCGGCTCCAATGGCTCCGCCGAAATAGTTTTTTGTGCAGCAGGGAGACTACGGGGACGCCAGCTATGGGCGTCCCCGATTTGTTGGTAGCGGCGTAGACTGAGGAAGATGCTGCGTTCTCTGCCACGTTACTTCGCTATGCTGCTGTTGTTTCTCTCCGGGATGGGTGCGCTGGCGGAGAAGCCGGCGAATCTGCCTGTTCCGACGACGTATGTCAATGACTTTGCACATGTTCTGACGCCATCTGGTTCGCGACGTATCGAGGATATTTCCCTAGCCGTTCATCGTCAGGCTGGCGCGGAACTGGTCGTCGTCACGATCAAGGGGCTAGATGACGGGCAGACGATCCAGGAGTTTGCAACCGAGCTGGAAGAGAAGTGGAAGATCGGCAAGAAGGGCGAGGATCGCAGCGCGCTGATTGTGATGTCGCTCAGCCCGCGACGGCTCTGGGTGGAAACAGGATATGGGCTGGAGGGGATTCTGCCTGATGCCAAGGTGGGCCGGATTCTGGACCCGGCGGTGCCGTTTGCCCGTTCCGGTGACTATGATCAGGCGCTGACTACGATTGTGCAAGGTTTGGCGGATGTGATCGCAGCGGATAAAGGCATTTCGCTGGCGCCGATTGTGCATCAATATCATCGGGAAGCGGCTCCGCAAAAGATTGGTGCGGGGCAGATTATTCTTGGAATCTTCTTCGTCATATTGATACTCATCCTGATGCGAACGGGTCATCTTGGATGGGCGATCTATCTGTTACTGAATATTATGGGTGGCGGAGGCGGTGGAGGGGGCGGCCGGGATGATGACCGGGGCGGCGGATTTGGCGGGTCGGGTGGCGGCGGATCTGGCGGCGGCGGTGCGGGCCGGGATTTTTGAAGAGAACGGATGGCTCGAAGAATCCGTATAGGAGAGGGCTGGCAATCGTGCCGGTACGTGATCTATCGGGGTCCTTCGACTTCGCTCAGGATGACAGACGTAAGTGATTGTTTAGAGGTGGGATGATAGAGTACAGCGGAGTGTAACTGGAGGAAAAATGAAGGGTTTATGGGTTGGGTTGGGCGTGGTTGGCGTGTTTATCGTTGTGCTACTGCTGGTCGGCGGAAGCTATGTGACCTCGAAAAACCAGATGGTGCAGAAGTCAAATGACATTCCGCTGGCTCTGGGAAATATCGACGTCGACCTACAGCGCCGGGCAGATTTGATTCCGAATCTGGTCGCGACGGTGAAGGGCTATGCCAAGGTCGAGGAGAGCATCCTGACCGCGATTGCGAATGCCCGCGCTGGATTGATGACGGCGAAGTCGCCCGAGGAGAAGTTGGCGGCAAACGACCGCCTGAATGTTGCGCTGCTGCCACTGATGCGGATGCAGGAGAACTATCCGCAGTTGAAGAGCAACGAGCAGTTCCGTACGCTCGAAGATGAGCTGGCAGGAACTGAGAACCGGATTGCCGTAGCGCGCCGTCGTTACAACATCGCGATCCACGACTACAACGTGTTTATCGAGCAGTTCCCAAACAGCATCTGGGCGGGATTCGCCGGATACCAGCCGAAGACCGAGTACTACGCGGCGGATGCGGCTTCGAAGACGGCTCCTAAGGTTGACTTCAGCAAGTAAGGCGTACGCAGAGTTCGCGAGGTAAGTGCAGCGGAGTTCGCAGGGATGACAACCCTTGCGAACTTTGCATCTTCTACATGGCCTACTTTGCGTACGATTCAAATTTCAAAGGCGGGCCACATGAGCACCGGCACCAACCATAGAACGAGCGTATCTGCCCTGATGGGGACCTCAGTGCTGGCCGCGGATGGGACCGCGTTCGGGCAGGTGCGGGAGTTCGCGGTGGCTCCGCTGGTCGACTCGTCACGTGTGGAAGCGCTGGTAGTTCGGCGTGCGAAGATGGGGCGCAAAGTGCAGCCTCTTCTGGTTCCGATCTCGTCGTTGGAGCGAGGGGAATTCGGACAGCTAAAGCTTCTGTCGGGTGCCGCAGCTCCGGTGTTGCATTCGACCGACGACTACCTGATGCTGGAACGGGATTTGCTGGATCAGCAGATTATCGACGTTCACGGGCACAAAGTGGTGCGGGTCAACGACGTCGACATGGTGTGGGAGGTCGGCACTGCGGATATGCCGGAGGCTCTGACCCTACGGATCGCCGAGGTTGAAGTTGGAATGCGCGGCGCGACTCGACGGCTGCTGAAGGGGCTTCCCGAGGCAGCGGTTCAGGGGATCGCTTCACGCATTCGCGCGGCTGTTATTCCGTGGGATTTCGTCGATTTGATCGATCGCGATCCGGCCCGGCGGGTGCGGCTGAAGATTGAACAGGACAAGCTGGCTAGTATGCATCCGTCCGACCTCGCCGACATTTTGGAGGAGCTGGCGCCAGCGGAGCGCGAGGCGTTGTTCTCCAGCCTGGACGAGGAGGTCGCGGCCGAGGCACTCGAAGAGGTTGGGCTGAAGACGCAGAAGCGGCTGATCGAGTCGATCGACTCTGAGCGGCTGGCGGGAATTATCGAGGAGATGGACCCCGGCGCGGCGGCGGACTTGCTGTCGGAGCTTCCAGAGGAGCGATCGGACGCGATTCTGGAGGAGATGGGCGAGCGCGAGCGGCAGGAGGTCGAAGACCTGCTGGAGTATGAGGCGGATTCCGCCGCCGGCCTGATGACCTCGGAATTCGTGTCCGTTTTGGGCTCTGGAACGGTCGAAGATGTGATGGTCGCGCTAAAGGCGTATGAGGGTGATCTGGACTCCGTAACGGACATCTTTATGCTCGATGCAGAGGAGCGCGTCGAAGGCGTGGTGGCGCTGTCGCGGCTGTTGCTGACGTCGCGTGAGACCCCGCTGGTCGAGCTGAGCGAAACCCACATGGTAAGCTCGGGTTTGGATGCGAACGGCCGCAAAGTGGCGGAATTGTTCGATAAATACAACCTACGGTGCCTGCCGGTGCTGGATGCAGAGAAGAAGCTCGCCGGTGTGGTGCATGCGGAGAACGTGATCGCATGGCTGCGGACGAAGTAAAGGGCGATGGTGCCCCGAAGGACAAATACGGAGATTCTGGCTTCGCCAGAATGACAGCAATTCTGGCGGGAGTTAAATGAAGATTTTGTTTGCTGGCGAACAGGCAGGTGGGACGTCGAGCTTGTTCCGCCGATGGGCGTTGGAACGGCTGGGACACACCGTCACTATGATCGACCCGCATGACTATGTACTGAAAAATCCCCTGCTACAAAAGGTTGCGTTCCGATTGGCGGCTGGTCCTCACGCTGAGCGGCTGAATCGCAATATCTTACGGCTGGCGGAAGCAGAACGGCCGGAGATCTTCTGGGCGGAGAAGATTCTGCTGCTGCAGCCGGAGACTTTGAAGAAGCTGCAGGAGATGGGAATAGAGACAGTCAGCTACATGATCGACAATGCATTTGGCCCGCGCAAAGACCCCGGCTGGCGTTTGTACAAGCACGACATTCCGTTTTTTGATCTGCACGTGACGCAGCGGGACATCAGCATTCCGCACTATACGGAGCGTGGTGCCAAGAACGTCATGAAGGTCCAGACGGCGTATGAGCAGGCGATTCATTTTCCGCCGCCCACTCCGCTACCCGATTCTGAGCGGAATCGCGAGGTTTCGTTTATCGGCACCCCGTATGACGACCGTGCCGAGACGTTAGAGAAGCTGAGTGCGGCTGGGTTGCCAGTGATTATCTCGGGGAATCCGCGGCAGTGGGGGCGAGCTCTCTCGCCGGAGGATTTCGCGAAGATCTTCCGGATCGGCGAGTTGTACGAGAAGCAATATCGCGAGGCGATCTGGCATTCCAAAATAAACTTGAGCTTCCTCACCAGATCCAACCAGGACGAATACACCCACAAGAGTTTTGAGATTGCGGCTTGCGGTGGTTTTTTGCTCGCGGAGCGTAGCGAGGGCCACAGCAGAAAGTTTGTCGAGGATGAAGAGGCGGTTTTCTTTACAGGTTTTGACGAGCTGAAATCTAAAATCAAACGATATTTGCCGGATGAGGCGGCGCGGAATCGCATTGCTGCGGCTGGACAGGCGCGGGCAGTGCGGGATGGGTATCACAACGATCATCAGGTGGAGCTGATCCTGGAGCGTGTCGGGCAGATTCGAGCCGGGCGGGTGGGGTAGTCTGGGAACAGGTGATGGTTTGAGCACGTGGTGGCGAACATGGCGAATTCGAATTTTTATGATCCTGGCGGTGTTGGGGCCGGGCTTCATTACCGCAAACGTCGATAACGACGCGGGCGGCATCTTCACGTATTCGCAGGCGGGCGCGCAGTATGGCTACTCGCTGCTGTGGACGATGATCCCGATCACGCTTGCGCTGATCGTTGTGCAAGAGATGTGCGCCCGGATGGGCGTCGTGACCGGCAAGGGCCTGAGCGACCTGATTCGCGAAGAGTTTGGCTTGCGCATGACCTTCGTCGTGTTGATTCTGTTGGTGATCGTCAACTTTACGAACGTGATTACGGAGTTTACCGGCATTGCTGAGAGCACGGAACTGTTCCACATTTCGCGGTTCATCAGCGTTCCGGCAAGCGCGGCACTGGTCTGGTTTCTGGTAGTGAAGGGCGACTACAAGAAGGTCGAGAAAGTCTTCCTGATCGCCAGCGTCTTCTATATCGCTTACATTATTGCGGGTGTGCTAAGCCAGCCGAACTGGCATACGGCGATCAGCCAGACGTTCCTGCTGCCCCCTCGCAGCGTGTGGCGCGATAAGCCCTATGTGTACATGACGGTGGCCGTCATCGGCACGACAATTGCCCCGTGGATGCAGTTCTACCTGCAGTCCTCGATCGTCGACAAGGGCATTACGGTGAAGCAGTACAAGGCCTCGCGGCTGGACGTGATCGTCGGATCCATCTTTACGGATGTGGTGGCCTGGTTCATCATCGTGGCTTGCGCCGCGACGCTGTTCACACATGGAATCAGGGACATACCGGATGCGGCGACGGCTGCACTGGCGATGAAACCGTTGGCTGGAAGATTTGCATTCATCCTGTTTTCGGCGGGATTGTTCAACGCGTCACTCTTCGCCGCGTCGATTCTGCCGCTCTCGACGGCTTACACAGTTTGCGAGGGCATGGGCTTCGAGAGTGGGCTGGACAAGACATTTAGCGAGGCCCCATTCTTCTACTGGTTCTACACACTGCTGATCGCGCTCGGAGCCGGGATGGTGCTGATCCCGAACTTCCCGATGCTGCAGGTTGCAATCCTGTCGCAGGTACTGAACGGCGTCCTGCTGCCCGTGGTGATGATCTTCATGCTGAAACTGATCAACAAGCACGAGTTGATGGGCAAGTATACGAACCGTACATGGTTCGACGTGATCGCCTGGCTGACGGCGGCGATCGTAATTGGGCTGTCGCTGGTGATGGTCTGGAATTCGCTGGCAGGGTAAGTGATGCAGGACGATCCTAGACTGAATGGGATAGTCCTGGATTAGCAGGAGCTCATTACGGATTGTTTGCTTACCGCAGGAAGAAATTAGTTCTCGTACATCCGACGTCCGCGCAGTGGATAACTGCGCGGACGTCGAAACTAAGAGTTCGTGCATAATCGAATATGCTCAGAAGCTGATTCGATCAAGACCCTTCGCTCAATTGTCAGCAGAAAGCACGAATGCACCAAGCGACACTCCCAATGTACAGAGGAAAAAATTCGATGAACTCCATTGCCGTAAGGCAGCACGCGCCGATACACGCAATATCAGCATCTTCAGGTTGGAATGCCATTTATTGCCTCCCCGCTTTTTCAATCGTTTGCCGGCCAGTACGTGCAATTGTTTCTTGAAAATCAATGTCAGGAATAATGTCTAAAGGTACTTGCACTGAACTAACTATTCGAGTCGTACTACCGTCAGCAAAATAGTCGTAGCCGCGATCTCATCGTGGCGTACCGTTCCCACAACAGGGCCCTTCTGCCCAACTACTGAGAAACTCTGCGATTTAGTTGCGGTCGGTGTTGATTCCGTGCTCCTGCCCGGAGCAAAGTAGTGGATGTGGACGTTGGTTGAAACTGTATAGGTTTCACCAACCATCTGCTTTATCGAATGAACAAGGTGTTTCTGTGTGGCCCCGGTGTCATCGCTTGCCAACCACTCGTGGAAGTGTTCAGTCGTCCCTTCTGGAAGTTGGATCGTTTCGTTCCGTAAAATTACTGTTTTGGCGATGTTGCGCAAGCGTTGGAATTTCGGTACGGTATCCGGCTGACTGTCGGAAGACTTAGCAACTTTTGCTGAACCTACCAGCCCTAAATCACTAAGTCCTCCCAGGAACCCACGTCGATTAGTAAGGTCATTCATCTCTGGGGAAACCTCCTGCGCCAGATGGTATCTCCCCCCCCCCCGTCGTATTGTCAAGAAAATAAATGACTTTCAATCACAAACAATGTCAAATATGGACAGACATCGCGGGGTAGATCGGGTTGTCCGACTTTACTGGCAGTAACGCGTCGCCCGCCTATCATTGGCAAGCTAGGTAGTGTTGCTCGCCCCGGTCGGAATTGCTTACAGCAGCTTGCCCACGGAGAGGTCGCGGATCAGGCCGAGGTCGGCGGCGAGGAAGTCGTATTCGGGCAGGTTCACGAGCGGGGACCAGCGAACGTCGTTGAAGATGCGGTTTTCGATGTCACCGGAAAACTTGTTGACCTCAAAAAACTGCAGGTCGATGGTGCCGCCGTTGCGGTAGCGGTGGCGCAGGCCGATCACCCGGCGTCCGATGATGGCGTCGATGCCTAATTCTTCGTTGAGTTCGCGGGTTAGCGCTTGTTCCGAGGTCTCGCCGTCTTCGACCTTGCCGCCGGGGAACTCCCACTTCAGGCTCATGGGTTGGTCTGGTTTGCGTTGGCAGATAAGGACTTCGCTGGCGCCAGAGCCTTCGGGCAAACCTGGCCGTAGGATCAGAGCCGCTACCACCAGCCGAACTGGTTTCGGCTGTGCGCCATCCGGTCGTCGATCCAGTCTGCGTATTTGCTCTTTCATCCGCTCTATCCGTTAGACGCAGTTTTGGTGCAAATAGACGCTTGATAGAGTCCTGAAGGCGTCAAACAAGCCGGACTGAAGCCGGAAAGTAGACTGGCCAGCCCTCGGTGGCGCTGCGTTCGGCGAGCGCCGGAGAGGGGTTTACGGGGAAGGCACCGCGCGCGATGGCCAGCATGGCGGCATCGTGGACGGAGTTGCCGAAGACGGCATCGGGCCGTGTAATGCCGACGCTGGCAAGAGAATCGACCTTGCCCTGATCGGTTGGGACGGCACGTAGACGGTCGGTGATGATTCCATCGACAACCTCTACCCTGGCAGCCAGGACGCGGTTGGCGGGAATGTTGAATCGCTTGACGCCTTCCTCAATAACCCAATCATTTGTTGAGCTTACGGCCCAAATTTCGACATTATTTTGCTGCAGGTCCGCGATCAGGCGCTGGAGTTCCGGGAAGATGTTGCGCTCGATCCGGGCGCGGAAGAAGTCGGCAGCAGCGCGCCGGACTTCGGCCTCGCGGAGGCCTTGATAGACCTGAACCATCTCACCGCATATCGCAAGTTCGGAGACTTCGCCGCGCTTGTACTTGCGGTAACGGTCGTCAAGCCAATCGATGGCACCGCGAGAGAGTAGTCCGGTTTCGACGGTCCACTGCATAAAGGTGGAGCCAGCGTCGCCGGACCACATGGTGCCGTCGCAGTCGAATACCGCGACGCGAGGTGCGAGGGCGTGGACATTCGCCTCGAATTCAGAGGTGGAGAGAAGTTGAGGGACGGCGGAGAGGGTCGGCAGGGTCACGGCGATCGGCGGTCCTTCTGCACGGAAGACGTGCGCAACGGTAAACTTCGTCTCCTTATTTTAGCTGATGGGCGTTGCAACGAGTGTCGCAGGCACAACTGATCTGGTTGGCGGGGATGGTTCGCTGCTGAGCTAAATCGGCGGGGTTCCGTTGACGACGGTGACGCCCTTGGGAAGGTTGAATTTGAAGTCGGCATCGTCTGTTGGGATGTTTTCGCTGATTTCGGTGAAGGTGAACTCGGTGGTGGCACCGTCTATTTCTTCAACCTTCATCTGGGTGATGGTGCCGGTGGGGGTCACATGCAGAGTGAGGAGCTTGACGCGGGCCTCCATGCCCTTGGGGACGCCGGTGATGCGGAAGTTGGGGCCTTCGGCGGCGATGTTGATGTGGTCCAACTCCTTGTTCAGCTCAGTATGGCCGAGCAGGAGGCGGAGCGGGGAGCGGAGGTCGTCCATCTGCTTGGCCGGGATGCGCTGAGCCTGGGCGTCGCCGGGGGTGTAGAACCAGGCGTATTTGCCGTCGAGGATGAAGAGCTTGCCGGTGGGGTGGTCGTAGGCCCAGCGCATGCGGCCGGGTTTCTTCAGAGTCAGGGTTCCGTACTCAAAGCGCGAGATGCCCATGCCGGCGTAGCTCTCGACGTAGCGGCAGCGCAGGGAATGGAGGTGGTTGTAGTGGTCGTCAACGTTTTTGAGGAGGGGGAGGTATTGCTGGGCTGCGAGCGGGAGAGCGAGGAGGAGGCCGAGGCTGGCGTAAGAGATCAAGTCCCGGGGGCTAAAGCCCGACTTTTCGGCATACTGAAACGTCCGGGCTAAAGCCCGGACGTATCTCAGGAACAAAGTCGCGTTCGATTGCATTACTGGAGGGACTGGGTGCAGTTGACGCCGCCGGTGGGGTCGAACTTGATGAGGCCGTTTTCGTCCATGCAGAAGCCGCGGTCGCCGGTCTTGTTGACGGTGATAGGGGTGGCGGTGATCTGGAAGCCGGTGTACATGTCGGTTCCGGCCACGGTTGCGCCCTTGGTGCAGCTGCTGACTGCAAACTGATATCCGGCTTTGATGCCGCTAGTCGCTAGGCCTGGATCGAGAACCTGTGCGGACTGAGCCGAGGGAGCGCCAGACTTTGGATCGCCCCCCAGCGGGGCCAGGGTGCAGGCGTAGCCGTTGGACGGGTAGTCCCGGTTGTACTGATTCTCTGCCGAAGCGATAGCCTTCATGGAGGCGACGGCAGAGGTCTCGTTGGTCGTCTTCTTGACCTTGGTGTACTGCGGGATGGCGAGCGTGACGAGGATGAGGATGATCGACATGACGATCAGAAGCTCAATGAGGGTGAAGCCTTCGTCTTGTCTGGATACAACCACGGAGTGGCGGAGTTGCTGCTTTAGCGTCTTCATTTTGTTCCCGTCTTCTCCTACGGCTTGGCTGGATAAAACTTTAGCAGAGTGGCGTGGTGGCTCGTATTTCTGGGCTAGCAGGCAAGGCGGCTGCGGTCGATCTTCATGGGCCCGAGGTTACCGAGGAGCGTGAGGGCAATCAGCTCGGGTTGGAAGAGCTGGTTGGCGAGGCGCTGGATGTCGTCGGGTGTGACCCGGTCGATCTCGGCGACCGTGTCGTCTACGGAGAAGAAACGGCCGAAGTACATCTGTTGCCGGGCTAGGTTCGACATGCGGCTGGACGAGCTTTCGAGACCGAGAACGATGTTGGACTTCATCTGATCCTTGGCGCGCTTCAGTTCGGCGGGCGTCACCTGCTCTTGTTTCAGACGGCGCAGCTCGACAAGGGTTAGGTTGAGGACGCGCTCAGTCTTGTCCAGCGACATGCCGGCGTAGACGGAGAGGGCGCCGGAGTCGCGGAAGGGACTCATCTCCGAGTAGATGCTGTAGGCCAGGCCTTCGTTTTCGCGGATGCTCTCGAAGAGGCGTGAGCTCATCCCGCCGCCAAGCATGGAGTTCAGCAGGTAGAGTGCAAACCTCTCCTTGTCGTTCACGGGTGGTGCGGGAACGCCGAGGCACATCTGGACCTGTTCAAGCGAACGCTTTTTCTTCAGCGTAATGTGCGGCGTGGTCTTGGGATGAATTTCAGCGTCTACTGCTTTGCCCGTACCGGGGAGCAAGGCTCCGAATTTGCTTTCCACGAGAGCCAAAAACTCATCGTGGTGCAAGTTTCCAGCGGCGGAGAAGACCAGATTCTCCGGGGTAAAGCGACGCCTGTGGTGGTCGAAGACTGTGTCCTGATCGAAGCTGGAGACCGTTTTTGCCGTGCCGAGAATGGGCCGGCCGAGGGGGTGATTCTTCCAGAAATTCTGGGTAAAAGTCTCGTGGACGAGGTAGTCGGGGTTGTCTTCGTCCATCTTGATCTCTTCGAGGATGACGCCTTGCTCGCGCTCTAAATCGGCCTGCGAGAACTTCGGGTGGAGTACGAGGTCGGAGAGGACATCGAGCGCTGGCGGCATGTTCTCATCGAGCACCTTGATGTTGAAGCAGACGGTCTCTTTGCCGGTGAAGGCGTCGAGGTTGCCGCCGATGGAGTCGACTTCGCGGGCGATGTCCTGGGCCGAACGCGAGGTGGTTCCCTTGAAGACCATGTGTTCGACAAAGTGGGAGATGCCGTTTTCCAGCGCGGGTTCGTCACGCGAGCCGGAGTTGATCCACGCTCCCATGGAGACGGAGCGCATGTGCGGCATGGACTCTGTCAGCACCAGCAAGCCATTTGGGAGTACAGTCCGGCGGATGTTACGGGCCGGGTGAGTGGTGACGGGGACGACTTGCGGGTCAAGCAGGGTTGAGGACATGCGGCTCCTTCAAGTCACATTGTGTCACAGTGGCGGTATTCCTTAGGATGACAGTTGACGGAGGTGTTGCGATGGCGATTGAGGTGCGTGGATTGTGCCCGTACTTTGAGGTGTACGACATGCCGGCATCGATCCGGTTCTACCGCGATGTTCTCGGGTTCGAAGTGAAGTCTACGTCACCTGCGCTCAGTGGGCATGATCGGTTTCACTGGGTTTTGCTGGGGTTAGGGTCACGGAACTCATGCTGAACACGGCGTATGAGTTCGATGAGGAGCGACCGGCCGTGGAGGAGGCAGGCAGGCTGCGGGGGTATGGAGACTGCTGCCTCTATCTCGGATGCCCGGATGTGGATGCGGCGTATGCGGAGTTGCGGGGTAAGGGGATTGCCGTCAAGCAGCCGCAGGTGGCTCCGTATGGAATGATGCAGATGTATCTTCGAGACCCAGTTGGGTATCGAAGATACATCCAGTGGGCTGTTGGCGCGTAAACTGATTGGATGGAGACTCGCGCGCTATTTGGGATGTCGGTTGCCGAACTAAAGGCACTGATGGGATCGCTGGGAGAGCCGGCGTACCGCGCGACACAGGTCGCCAAAGCCTTGTATTCGCAGCGGGTGGCCTCGCTGGACGAGATCACGACGCTTCCGCTGGCGGTCCGCGAGAAGTTGACGGTGGCTAGGTACGTCGTCGGGCTGCCGGAGCTGGCGCAGACGGCGGTTTCAGTCGATGGCACGGAGCGGTATCTTGTCCGGCTGTCCGACGGCGAAACCGTCGAGACGGTCTGGATGCCGGACGGGGATGGGGCCGAAGAGGAAGAAGCAGATTCCTCCACTTCGCTGCGGAATGACAAAAAGTACAAACGCGCGACGATCTGTATTTCAAGCCAGGTGGGCTGCGCGGTGAACTGCCAGTTCTGTCTGACGGCGAAGCTGGGGCAGAAGCGGAATCTGACGGCCGGGGAGATCGCCGGGCAGGTGTCTGCGGTGCTGAATCGACACGATGTTTCAGTCGGCAGCGGCAAGGGGCGGGGGAGCCCGGACCGCATCAACCTGGTGTTTATGGGGATGGGCGAGCCGTTTCTGAACTACGAATCGTTTATGGACTCGGTGCGGATTCTGAATGGCGAGATGGGTATCGCCACGGCGCGGATGACCGTGTCGACCAGCGGGATTGAGCCGGCAATACGGCGGTTTGCTGAGGAGCCGGTAAGGCCAAGGCTGGCGTTGAGCCTGAACGCCTCGAACGACACCGTGCGGGCGGAGATTATGCCGATTACGCGCAAGTGGAACATCCAGACGCTGCTCGACGCGGTGGGTTCGATCCCGCTGGGCAAGCGCGAGTATGTCACGTTCGAGTATGTACTCCTTGGGGGTGTGAACGACCAACCGGAGCATGCGCGAGAGGTTCTGGCGCTACTGAAGGGGATGCAGGCCAAGGTGAACCTGATCGTCTGGAATCCGGGGCCGGGGATCGCTTACACGCAGCCGTCGCAGGAGGCTGCGGACGCGTTCCACAAGATGCTGGTGAACGGTGGGATTCCAACGTTTACGAGACGGCCGCGAGGGCGCGATATCTATGCCGCTTGTGGCCAGTTGAAGCGGACGGTGGAATCAGACTTGGTGTCGATCCAGAACTGAAGGCTTAACACCGATCAAAGCCGATTAGACCGATTGTGACGTGTTGAACTAAAGATCAGTCCGAAAGCTCACAGCAGCTACGGTTGTTCCTTGTCGAGTGCATCGCGCTTATCTCTGAGAGTTTTCAACTCTTCGTCGGTCGCTGCGCGGCGGACGAGGTAGTCGCGGCCAGCCTGACCGAAGACTTCCCCGATTCTGGCGCCAGTGAAGACGTATTTCCATGTTGCAAGTTCGTCTCGGGTAATGCAAGGCGTGAATCCAGCGTCTTTTTCCGCACGGCAGAGATTTTCGAGGTCGTTGGCGGCCTTGAAGTTTTCGGTGAGGAGTTCTTCAGTGGCAGTGATGACGGCGTCGAGCTGTTGCGGGGATAAGGATTCGGGGCTCTGGGCGGTGAATTGGTACTGGTTGGCACGATTGATGGCGTCCCATATGTGGTCCTGCTCGTCGACCACCCGATGGATGTGTAAATACAGTCGCGCGTAGCGTTGCAACTCGGGGGTGGGGATGAGGGCAACGATGGGGTTAGTCTGGAGGGTCTTCCATGCAACATCCAGCATCGGAGCGTCATTAGCGGTCCAGACAATCGGGGCCGGGAGGCGGTCCAGAGGTTTGCCGGGGTGAGCGCGGAGAAATTGAAGCGCAGCGAGGTTGCCGGCGCAGGCTTCATGCTGTCGCCGCAGGAAGATGGCATTGCTCTTGCTATTGATGATGTTCTTGCGGCGCTCGAGATCAAGGGCTTCCCGAGCCAGCTTGAGCTGCTCGCGCTATTGGAAGTGCTCGACCGCTTGCTCGATGCCGACGGCGATGAGCAAGCCAACTACGATGGTTGCGATGTGAATGAAAAAGTCGCGCCAGGTGTTGGCGGCGTGGTGAGGCGGGTGGACGTCGAGCATCTGTGCAGCTCCCATAGGCGAGGTGGATTGATAGTACGACAGGTCGCTTAGTTGGCGCGTCGCCGCAGCGCCAGATCCATCGCCACTTCCGCGACCTTGTCGTGGTCGTGACGCAGCAGGTCGCCTTCGTAGACGAAGTTTCCCGTGATTGGTTCCACGCCTAGAACTCTGATGGCGTCGAGGTCGGCGTCAATCGGCGTCTGACCTTCGAGCGCGTACTTGGCTAGCAGCGTCGGCGAAATCGGCGCGGTGTTGATCAGGGCGTAGTCGAAGAGCGGCTGGCTGACGCCCCGGGCGTGCTGGTTTATCTTTGCGATATGCTGCGAGGCGGTAAGGCCGATGCTTTCGTTTGCCTGAGTCATCAGGTTGCAGACGAAGACGCGTGTGGCGCGGGTCGCGGAGATCGCTTCGGGAATCGACCGCACGAGCAGATTGGTGATCAGCGAGGTGTAGAGTGAGCCGGGGCCGAGCGTGATGAGGTCGGCATTAGCGATTGCTTCGAGCGTCTCCGACAGCGGCTTCGCGTTCGGAGGATCCATCGTCAGTTCAACGATGCGGTGCGGGCTGGCAGTAATGTTGGTTTCGCCGTGGACGACTGAGCCGTCATCCATGTAGGCCGACAGGGTGACGTTCTCGTTGGTGGCGGGGAAGATGTGGCCTCGGGTGGCGAGAATCTGCGACGACATCTGCACGGCCTGGGCGAAGTCACCGGTGATCCCGGTTAGGGCGGCGACGAAGAGGTTGCCAAAGCTATGGCCGTCGAGATCGCCCTGCTGGAAGCGATATTGGAAGAGTTTGGACAGCAGGTGTTCATCTTCGGAGAGCGCGACCATGCAGTTGCGGATGTCGCCGGGCGGCAGCATGTTCAGGTCTTCGCGCAGACGGCCGGAGGACCCGCCGTCGTCGGTGACGGTGACGACCGCAGCGAGATCGGCGATGGAGTAAGGGCGGCCTGGAATGATTGGTGACCCAGGTGTGGTGACATGACGCTTGAAGCCACGCAGCAGCGTAGATAGGCCTGTACCGCCGCCAATGGCGACGACACGAAGCGATT